>PBTA01000032.1 GCA_002726395.1 Methanobacteriota archaeon
TTATGAACCCAGGAATAAGAACAACGATGGGAGGATTTGCCGACCCACTTCTGTCACCAATACTCCCAGAAGAGTCCTTTTTCATCATCACAGTACTTATTTTGGGTACTATGTCAATGTTAATGAATACAGTATTGCGAAGTTTCTTCCTTGACCCAATTGAACAAGCACACATTGGACATCGACAAGGACAAGTTCGACGAATGATGAATGATGCAAGAATTTCAAGAGACCCAATACTTCAAGAAAAAGCAACTGTATTGCAACAACAAATGATGCCAGAGCAGTTGAAAGTGCAGATGGGTGCTATGAAACCAATGATGTTTACTATGGTAATAATTATTGCAGTATTTTCTTGGTTAACTACCACTGTAGAATCATTTAGAGTTGACTATGTATCGCTGCCTTGGGCATCAGAATGGAATTTGTTAACAGATAAATTCCTCTTTTTCCCTGCTTGGATTTGTGCTTACATTTGCATGAGCGCACCCTTTGGGAGAGTTGTCGACCGTCACATAAAACTAATTCGATATCGAACACACCCTGTGGTTTCATCGGGAGACAAATTGAAAGAACCGTTGCTTCATTTAGTGGCAAATCAAAATAAAACAGTTGATAAAAATGCTAAAAGACGCAGGCAAAAAAGTAAGGTTCAAACCAAGAAGAAGAGCTCTAATGACACACCAAAAAATACGGGAAGTAAGAAAACTAGCAAAACAGAAACCTACTCTGGTATTGATGGATTAACCTGTCCAAAATGTGGCGTTGATATGATTAGCAAAGCAGGACCACGTAAGAAAAAGTGTGATGTTTGTCGACACCAATGGGTGTGAATATGCCAAAGATAACCATCTCTGGATATCCCGGAAGTGGTACATCAACTCTAGTTAGCGGACTGGTTAACCATTTCAATTGGCAATCGATTAATGGAGGTCAGATCTTTCGTGATGAGGCATCTAAGCGAGGCCTGAGTTTAGCAGAATTTGGCAATATATGCGTTAACGATGAATCTGTTGACCAAGAACTGGATGAAATTCTTCGACAAAATATTTCTGGTGCTGATGTTGAAATAATAGAATCACGATTAGCCGGATGGTGGGCATACAAATTAGGTGTCAAATCGATACGAATATGGGTAGAGGTAAATGAACATGAACGAGCCAATCGGGTGATATCTCGTGAAGGTGGTAGTTTAAATTCTGTTCTGGAAGCAAATGCTAAACGCTTGGCCATAGATAACCAAAGATACCAAAACATGTATGGTCTTACTCCAGATGACCCATTGGCTTATACCCATATCATCGAAGCCTCGAACATTAGTGCAGAGGATGTCCTATCCCACGCAATAAAAATCTTGGAGGGGAACTGATATGACAAGAATCGTAATTGATAAAACCAACAAAATAGATTCTGCCCACGGATTTGACCCTGAAACCTGTTCGATTGAACAAAGATTAGCCTCTGGTTTCATTTTACTTGACAAAGCAGCAGGTCCAACCTCACATCAGGTAGCGGCTTGGGTCAGAGACATGCTAGGATTGGAAAGATTAGGCCATGGAGGTACTTTAGATCCATTCGCAACAGGTGTCTTGCCATTGATGACAGGAAAAGCCATGAAATTAACTAAAGGTATTTTGAAATCTGATAAAATATATATCAATGTGCTAAAGTTTGCTGAAGAACCAGATTTGGCGAAATTAAATGAAGTCATAATGAAATTAACTGGTAGAATTTACAATGTACCTCCTGAAATATCTGCGGTAAAAGTTCAAGTCCGTACCCGTAAAATATATTCATTCGAGTTAATTGAATTAACAGGTAAACAAGCGATTGTTAAAATTCACTGTGAAGCCGGCACTTACATCAGAACTATTGCTAGAGACATGGGGCTCATGCTTGGATACAAGGTAGACTTGAAGGAATTACGTAGAGAAAACTCAGGACGTTTTAATCTGGATAATTGTGTAACATTACAAGAAGTAGCAGATGCAATTTGGTTGTGGAAAGAATGTGGGAATTCAGCAGCATTATGCAAAATCATTCATCCAACTGAGAAATTACTGATGGATATGCCATACATTGTGGTCAAAGATAGTGCTGCAAGCGCGCTATGTCATGGAGCTCCTTTACTTCGTCCAGGATTATTATCAATAGATTCGAAATTATCTAAAGGCCAAGAAGTTGCTGTTTTTACTGCGAAAAAGGAAGTCGTAGGAATTGTAAAAATGAACTATTCAGCAGATGAGTTAACTAATATAGAGTCCGGAGAGATTGGTAAACCCGCAATGATCTTGATGGAACATGAGCGTTATCCGCCACAATGGCCCAAGCAAGTGTAGTCAAGCTTCAACGTATTCTTCGTAAATATACTCTTCAGTTTCAATCCTTATTTTCAATTCTGACATGTTCCCACATACTACCTTGTCAACCTAAGTTGAACGACCCCCACAGTCTCAAAGTAATGGCGCCTTTCACGAACTGGTTATCAAATTATAGGCTCAATTCAACATTATCCGACATACAATATCCGAATAAACATTAGTCTAACTTTTTGATTTTACCTGGAGCTAGAACGGTAAAAAGACCAATTATAACAGCCAAACCAATGAATGTTGCAATCCATACGGTAGTGGCTTTGATAGAATCACTAGAGGATGTTGTATCACTATTAGAATCAAGAACTTCTACACTCACTGATTGAATATTATTATTCTCATCTCCTTCAGATACTTCGTTTGCTCTATCAACCTCTACTGAAATGGTTTTAGAACCACTTTCAAAGACTAACCAGTCACAAGTAACCACACCTAATTGGCCAGGCATTAGGATTGAAATTGATTGTATTGCAATTAAGTTATTGCCACTCTGACATCTTACAGAAATGCTTGATGCTTCTTCTTGGCCCGAATTTCTAACATAAACTCTTACCTCTACTAAATCTCCTTCACGGATATTTTCTGGAGTAATCACTATTTGTTCAATAGATAATTCAGCCAGAGTGAGTACTTCTAACAGCATTGTCCGATTAACACATGATGATTGGTCACATAGAGTAACAATTATTGGCATTGATGAAGATAAAGACGGTGGTGTGACAGTAATTGTGGAACTACTTAGGTCTACCACAGCCCAAGTTTTGTCAGTAGTCACTGTCAATCCAGTTGAATCAATGTCAAAATATGAGAACGCGATAGTTGTTGATTTACCACTTTCAACTGGAATAATGGATGGAAACTCGTTTAAATTAGGTACATCATCCACTTCCTCAACGTATACCAAGAAGGTTTCAACCCAAGAGTTTGCCGCTTCGTCGGATACGACCACTGTAACGGTAGTAACACCGAAGGTTTCTGGCAATAATACTAATTTGATATCTTCTTGAACTAGACTAGCCGAGATTAATGAATCATCTGCCACAGATAAACTGACTGTTAGGTTTTCATTTGAAGTGCGATCATCTTGACAGGCGTTTATCAAAGGTATCAATAATCCTGGCCCATCCTCAGCAAAATATTGTGGAGCAATGGCTTGACAAACAGGGTCTTCGTCCCACTGTACATCAAAACCTCCTGAAATTGACATCGAAGAAATCTCTAGTAATGTAGTGCTAGATTGGCCATTAGAATCCCAGTTAAACCATGCCTGGATTTTCACAGACAAGTCATTTACTCCGGAATTCATATACTGGCCAATTGATAGATTTATTGTGAAATTACCTAATTGTTCAATTGACTGAAAGGTAGCTTCTTGATTATTGATGAATACTTTCCAGCGAGAGTAATCGGTTGCAAGTCCATCAATGGAACCAAAAATTTTCCCAGTTAGTGAAAGTGTAGGGTCGTTATAATCTACAGATATTGACTCTAGACAAGTGTTAGATGTTGATACTTTGATCTTGAGATAGTTTGAATCAACTAAATTATTTGATTGCACAGAATAATATTCAGAAAAGGTTTGGCCATCATTCGAATAAGAAACTTCCACTGCCAAATCACTGTTATCAACAGCAGAATAAATGTAATGAATACGACCTAATGTTTGACCTGGCTGGGACGTAATAATGGGACTAAGCCATGTCCCTAATACACCGTCATCAACTGGTTTTATACCACATTCTGAAACCTGTAAATTCGTGAAATCCCCGTCTTGTAAAGAAACATCAATTATTGGCATAACAAAATTCTTTGATGTTGATTCTACCGAAGCCCACTCCGTACCATACCATGGGTACTTTACAACAACAGCAATACCAACTGCATCAACATCCAGTTGTGTATCATCATTCCCGCCAAGTGAGACATAATCTAAGGTGAATATGATGTCTGTAAGGTCGTTCCATGTCCATGAAGATAATTGGGTAATATTTTTCTGCCACACACTGCCGTTCATATAATCAATTGCAGATTGGGTATTGACATATGTGGCTAATTCTTCATAGTTACCACCATAATTCATGGTAATTCTAACTTGATCTTGTTGTAGAGCGCCAGGAATATGAAATGACATAATGATACTAACAGCAACAATCTCATACTGTTCATTTGAGGAAGTATCAAAATCTGTAACCTCAATTACCGGACCATTAGTTGTAGAATATTGTTGGTCTGCTGTCCCTGTTGCTAAGGTTGAATCTGTTGGAGAAGATGTAGACCACATCGTTAAAGTTTGGAAATTATCAGGCCTTGAATGCTGTATAGTAATCCTGTTATCTTCTACCATAGATTCAGTGTGTAGGGCATTATCACTAGTGAAGGTAATACCATCTTCCATTATCCAGTTGTCATTGGAAGATATTTGACCTTGTGGATATATATCGACTTCCTCGGTAGAATGTACACTTCTGGCTGCAGCATCGATCATACTTGAGCACATCAAGACAATTAGCACTATCAAGACTGGAATTCTTGCCGCAACCTTCGCCATGCTCTTTGCAGAATCTATTTTACTATTGAATGCAAGGGTGGCTAGTGTTAAATTATGAGCATATTATAATCTAAATTACTAATCGGATTATTGAAATACCACACTACTCACGCTAAACTAACCTAGATGGCTGTGGTGGTGTAGGGGTTAGCACGGGGGATTGTGGTTCCCCCAGCCCGGGTTCAATTCCCGGCCACGGCCCCAGGGTTTTAATCAAGTTGATTTTTATCTATAGAATGGCCCATTCGGTCTACTTTAGTCTCCAAGTAAGACCTATTTGAATCTCCCACTCCAACAACTAGTGGGACATTATCAACCACATCAATCCCATATGTTTTCAACTGCTCTGTTTTATTTGGATTATTAGAAAGTAAAGATACTTTTGAGATTCCAAGATTGGCTAACATGCTTGCTGCTATTTGGTAATCTCTAGCATCACCAGGATAACCTAGCATAAGATTTGCATCCAAGGTATCTGCTCCTTTGTCTTGGAGATGATATGCTTGAATTTTAGCATGCAGTCCTATACCTCTACCTTCTTGTCGCAGATAAAGCAAACAACCCCAGCCTTTGTCGACAATTGCGTCTAATGCCGCGTGTAATTGTGGGCCACAATCACATCGTAGACTACCAAATGCGTCACCGGTAAGACACTCCGAATGAACTCTTATCAATACTGGATCTGGGCCTGTCATATCACCTAGAGTTAAAGCGACATGGTCAAAACCAGTAGAGTCTTCGTGAAATACCCTTATAGAAAAATCACCAAATGTAGTCGGCAATTTAGCCTGACTAGGTACTTCTGCACCCGTAACATTAACTTCTCTTATGTCACTCATCTTGACACCTCGATGATAAAAGTGAACTCACCTGAAGAATTAATTACATCATGCAAGATATGATTTGTCCGCCCTAAATACATTGGAATATCGTGAAGAGTTTCAGGGTCATCAGCAATAACCTGCATTACATCACCGAAATTTAGTTGCTCTAAACCTTTCTTCATTTCATGTAATGGCACAGGACAATAAAACCCCAAAACATCAAGATGATGAGTAACTTTTGTGGACACCTCATTGCTAGACATAACCGTTTCATTGATGTGGAAACGGTGTTGGTATACAAACCATGCGTTTTTCGACAATTGCTCATACCGCATATTCATCAATAGTGACTTACAGGCACTAGCATGACCAAGTCCACTTCTAAGAAAGGGGCAAAGCAAGATTTATCTTGGTCTGAAGTACTTAGTTTGTCAAAAACCTACCTGAAAATACCTCTTGCGTTGCTATTTGTTGAAGCGATTTATTGGTTTATCACTCAACCATCTAATACATTAGTCCCAATACAAATTACTGAAGCTTGGATTTGGAGTGGCCTGACCAATATAATCTACGGTGAAGGAACAGCAACATTAACCACCAACAATGGTTGGATGACTCAAGTTAATTTATCAAATGAAAATTTCCCAGGAGTACTAGACACTGTGGCATTATATGTTTCAGATGAGTGTGCTGGAATACATGAAATGATTTTCATTTCTACTTTGGTAATCATGACTGATGGCGTTTCTCAAAAATTAAAATTACGTTCGATCGTTGTAATGTGTTCAATTGTTTACGTACTCAACATTGTTAGGTTAGTGGCATTTTATCCGATAGCAGCAGATGCATGTGCTATTGACCCAAATAATCCTGCCTGCTTAAATCCAATGTGGCAATTTCATGAAACTGTCTATACTTGGGGATTTTTGCTAATATTGGTCCTCATGTGGTTAGTTTGGTTCTGGAAAATTGGCGGACCGTCAAGAGCAATTGAAGCATCTGGCAGCAATGAAAATTACCGCGTTTTTGTCCGCAAATCTTGGAATAAGGTTCATTACGCAGTGCTTGGTTTTGTACTAGTAATGTTAGCAGCGTCGGCTTTTTCAGTGACTACCAATGAACAAGCAATGGAAGCCAAAGAAACCCTAGATTTCTGCTCATACTCCAGTATCGCTACCAATCAATGTATGGTTGCACAAAATACATGGGATAATGCCATTAACACTGCATGGTCACTTGCTGGAATTGGATTGTTAGTTGCAGCATTTACTATTGTTCAAGTAGAGAAGCGTAACTTGGCGGGCAATTGGCCTTCTGAAATAAGTGAAAGCGAGTAATCAAATCACAGCAGTGAGTTTTTCACCAGAGAATTCATACTTTTCAAAAGCTTTCATAGCCAATGAAACCTTTGAAGAATGGACATTGACAAGTGCATAGTTTTCTACCATTTTTATTTGACCAATGGCTAATTCATCACAACGCATTTTTTCTGCTAGCCACATGGAAATTTTCCGGCTAGAAGAGGTAATACCATTGCTAGAGGTAATCTTGATTGGTACGAAGCCAAATACATCGGCGGTTTCAAGATAATCATCTTTGTATTGGATTACATCCTTTGAGGCAGTATCGGCTAATTTAGGCACTTCAACTGCTTTGATGTCAAGTCCGTATGTAGCAATGATTCGAGATAATTGGCCTGAATCATTTTTCGAAACTAGACTCCAAGCTTGTCCTTCTCTCCCAATTCTACCGGTTCTTCCTACTCGATGGATGAAACTGTCCATATCATCGGGAACATCATAATTCACCACTAAAGTAATACCATCAACGTCTATACCTCTAGCCGCAACATCTGTGGCTATAATAGTGTTAATTTCTCCAGCTTTGAAGGTATTCAGAATCTTTTCGCGCTGATTTTGTGATAAATCTCCGTGCAGTCCTTTAACATCAATTCCGGCTCTAGATAATTTTTGTACGGAGAGATCAACCATTCTCTTAGTGTTACAAAAGACAATTGTTTGATCGGTCTCGCTCATATTACCAAGCAGTCTAGAAAGAGCCCACAGTTTGTTTGCTCGACCGACTTTAATGCTAAACATTTCAATGGGCGGCACGTCTAATTCTTCAGTATTAGTTAATACAAATTCTGGGTCTTCCATGAATTCATATGCTGCATCAAGGATTTCTTGAGGAAAGGTAGCAGAAAATAGTAAAGTTTGGGTTCTATTATTCATTCTCTCAATGACCCAATTAATATCTGGGAAGAACCCCATATCCAGCATTCTGTCTGCCTCATCTAAACAAAAAATAGATGGTTTGTCCAAGTCAATGTATTTTCTTTTTGTCATGTCCATAACACGACCTGGAGTTCCAACAATAATATCAACTCCATCATTTAATTGTCGAGCCTGTTTTTCTAAGTCTGTACCACCATATACAGTGATAATGGTCAAGCCTAAATCTCCTTGAATAGTATTCATTTCAATAGATACTTGGTTGGCTAATTCTCTAGTTGGTGCAAGAATCAAAGCTTGTAACTCACCTTTAGGCTGACATGCTTGGATTATTGGTATACCAAACGCACCAGTTTTCCCAGAACCTGTTCTTGCCTGTCCAATTACGTTAGAGCCTTCTAAAGCCAAAGGAATGGTGTCTTTCTGCACTTGTGTTGCCAATTCCCAACCGAGTCCAGTTAGTCCTGAAATGATTGATTGGTTGATTGGCCAGTTGTCGAATCTTTGTTTTGTGAACATTTTTTCACCTCCGCCCAGTTTATCTTACGGACCACCGGACGGCGGTAGTCCTCCATTTAATCAAAAGTTATCCTGCTCGGCTATTTCTTGTTGAAGAATACCCATCCAATATTTACGGGCGTTCTCTCTGTTCAAAGGCCTGCGAGTCTGACGTACATGCTCTAAGATGTATTGTCTAAACTTCAAAGACTTTGTTCGATTTACCCCTTTTGGAGTAATTCCATCCCAAAGTCTGTCAAATTGTTCAGCCTTATCATTGAATTGTGTGTCACTCATAACTACACCTTATGCAGTTTGGCCAACAAAGACCCCTTCTTAACAATGCCGACAACCAATAACAGGTAATCAATACTCATCATCATCATAACCCATCATTTCATCTTGTGAAATACTGCGGTATAAACTAGAACCTTTAGGATTATTAGAATTCAATTCAGCAGGTTGTGGCTCAGTTATTTCTTCTTGCTTGTTATCTGGCATAACAGGCTCTAGGCCAATTCTTTTACCTGCAGCTTCAGCAACTTCACGATCTAATTTCGGAACTGCTGGAGCCGGAGCCAAGAATCTGTTTTTAGTTGCTTCAGAACCCTCCAGAGAATCATCTGTAGCAAGTTGATTTAGTGATTTAATTAATTGCGAATCTGTCTCAGTCTTCAACAAGTCAATAGCAATGCCACGAAGGACTTCCTCACCGTAAAGTATTGGCAACATATCAATACATGCCTTCCTAACATTCAAGTCTCTTGATGAAGCACCTTTGAGAATCAATTCCTTGGCTCGCCCACTATCCTTGTCTAGTAATCTAATCGCCTTAACTGCGCTGACTCTTACTTGAGAATCAGAGTCCGAAAGAGCTCTTTCAGCGAGGATTGTGGCAATTCTGGTATCAACTTTAGCTAGTCTTGGAAGCGTTTTGGCAGCTGCACGTCTTACAGATGATTCATGATCATTGAGAGCCCAAGAAATTAGATCCCAGCCAGCAGAGCCACCCTTAGTTAGAATTTTTCCAAGTAATTTAGCGCCTCTAGTCCTCAACTCTGCATCCGGTTCTAGGAATAATTCATCAATGTGGTCACAAGCAACCTCAGGCCAAGCTTCGCACAATAAATCTAGACCTTTGAATGCTGCTTTACTTCGGTTTTTATCGCTGGATCTCAACTCATTGTGAATTATAATGTCAACACCTGAAGGAAACACCGGGGCTGAGAATGAAAGGGCTTCACTAGCGGCTTTTCTAACGGAAAGATCGCCATCATCAAGCAAAACTGACAACCAATCAAACAATTCATCAGATTTTTGAGTCGCAACCTCTGGTAGGGCTTTGAGTGAAGCGACACGTATTTCAGGTTCATCATCATCAAGCCCAAGCAATAATGCCTTATGTGCTTCATTAGCCCTTACACCCTTAATTCTAGTTAGAGCCATAATGCCATCTTTTCGTGTTAGATGATAATCCTTAGAGCGCCAAGGAATCTTACATTCATCTATCGCCCCCATGGCCAAAGGAATGATTTCTTGGTCAGGAATTGCCATCCAAGGACCCTGTTCTGTTTCGATGTACTGCTTCTTGGATTTAGACTTGGCAACATTGAGAGGTTTACCAGTACGAGGGTCTCTGGCAATGTACTCTTTACTCACAACAACTCCCCCGCGACCTGTGCAAGAGGACTGATGACATGAACCTGTTGATTAATTAAGACAAATTTCAACAATTAGATTGAAAAGGTTTTGACTATTGTGGAGTATGTGACCGATGAAGATTATGAAGATATTCGTCGAGTCATAGCACTATGCTTTCGGGGCATCAAAAAAATGTCCGACATAGACTTAGAACGTGTTTTATCATTTGATATGGAATGGCTAAGCCCGGACCAATCTGAACAAGTAGTCAGTAAGTTAATGGAAACTGGGTGGCTAAAAGGAGGCCGGGATGAATTGAGCCCCAATTTTGACATAAAAGATGTCTCAACGCCAATAGGTTGGTTTCCCAGGCCGTCTAGGCTGATCTCGCCTATTGATTTTGGCACAAGCACCATTGACGAAGTTGACAACTCAAAATCTCAACCAGCTAAAGCAAAGCCAGAAACGACAGTTGACGCAAAAGTACCTTTGCAAATTAGCTCAACAGACCCTCGAAGTAAACTATCTAGCAGGTTGATGAAATATATAGCCCGTCAAACTAAAATTCCTGTGGAGGAAATTGAAAGAAGAGCAGAGCGTAAACAAAAGGCTCTAGGATATGCTACAATATGGCTATCCTTGGCATTAATAGCGAGGGAACAGAATCTAGTGATGGAGCAAATTATTACGGCTTTATCAAGCTAAATCATCGAGTTGAGGTTCAAATTCTTTCTCAATAACCTCTTCTTCCTTACTGCGTGCTGATAATTCCATAAGTACCGGCAAGAGAACCAAAGCAAGAAGTAGCGAGAATACCACCGTGATTGCAGTTATCAATCCGAAGTCTTGAATAATTGGCATTGGTGAAAATAACAATACCATAAATCCTAATGATGTTGTTAACGCACTCATTATCAAAGCCACCCCTGTAGTTGATATTGAGGCTCTAAGTGCGTCCCAGTGATTATTTCTACGCTTTAATTCGACTTCGAATCGTCGCCACATGTGGATTGAGTAGTCTATGCCAATACCCAAAGTAAGTGCCGTTACCATTACAGTCAGTACATTCCATTTCAGACCGATTACTGCCATAGAACCAACAACCCAAAGGGATGCGATACCGACAGGGAATAGAATAACTATAGCAGGCATAATTCTTCTAGTTAACAAGAATAACACCAAAAATGATACTGCGAGTGAAATTAATGTTGATTCTATTTGTGATGATGATAGCCCTTCTAGGACCGACTGAAGCATTGCTAAATCACCAGTTACATACAAATTGGCATTATTCGCAAGATTAGATCTTAAAGTCCCTGATTTATCTACATCACCGAGCATATTTTCAAATTCTTTGACTACTTTTTCTGATTCTGCTGAAGTA
Source organism: Methanobacteriota archaeon (assembly GCA_002726395.1). Lineage (GTDB taxonomy): Archaea > Thermoplasmatota > Poseidoniia > Poseidoniales > Poseidoniaceae > MGIIa-L1. The sequence continues at coordinate 11,505 of PBTA01000032.1, forward strand.
GTTGCCTCGACTCTTATTTCATTTCTCAGATAAACTACTTCACTATCTTCCAAATAAACACTGTTACTTATCCTGTCAGACCATGTTTCACCACTTAGTGCATCAGCAATTGTTTCATTTGATGATAATGATTCAAAGGCGGCTGCTAGATTACAAGGGAAATCATAATCCTTGACGTACACACCACCATCTTGGAACACCTCTAAGTTATGTTCATCACCAAATGATGAATCTCTTAGAACAGCATCCCGTAATATCACATATGGACCCTCGTATGATGGAGAGGGAAAGGTACCATCCGTGCCTACAACATCATGATTTGATTCTAAATCCCCGTGTAACCCTCTTAATTCAGTTAGCAAATCAGCATCAGCGGTGATTTTATCGTTGCCATCTGAAGGTTCGAATAGAACATAGATTAACTTCCAACCAGCACTATCATAATTATTAGACAGGTCATCTCTTACGTCCATTATTTCCATATCTGGATCAACGAAATCTCCAAGATCAAAATTGGTTTCAAGTGATGCTGCGCCAAATATAGAAGCACCGGAAAGAAATACTACTACTAGAAAAATACCAACTTGTTGTTTCTGTTGGACTTTCACTAAATTATTGGTTAGAATGGGCATAGTGATGGCTTTGGATTCGCTTGATCTAGGTTTACTGTTAAAGAATACATGCAGTGCACCAACCACAACCGTTGAGGTGATAAATGCGCACACAACACCCATTGCTAAAGCAATACCAAACGTTTTCAGTGGCGGTAGAGGAGAGATTATATTTGCCAAAAATGCTGCTACAGTGGTTATTACCGCTAGAGAAAGCGGTACTGATAATTTTGCACAAGCTCGAAGCCAAGATTCCGCTGGGTCCGGATATTGTTCTCTTAGAGCACTATTGGCTCTCTGAAGATGTATGGCGTAATCAATTCCAAGACCAAGAACCAAAGGTGCAACTGCCACCTCTAAAGCCGAAAATTCTACGCCAAATAGATTTAGTAACCCGTAAGTCCAAATCAATGCACAAGACAATCCAACAAGCGGGAAGGTTACATCTCTTGTAGAACGAAACGTAAAAATTAGTAAGACCACAACCACTAACATAGCAAGTCCAACTAGCAGAGCCACGTTATCCAGTGTTCTACTATCGATATCATGCGATAAGAGGTCTAGTGATACAACGCCATACTCAAGGGATGATTCTACTGATATTTCATCTAACAATTTGCGAATTTCTACTTGTATTTCCTTCCGCTCTATCTCACTCAATTCGGGGTCAATTTCCAAAACCCACAGTGTCGAAGACGCTAGAGGAGTTCCATCACCTTCACCTGAGGAGAGATAGTCACATGTTGGATTGATATCGAGGTCTTTGTTGAGCAATGCAGACGAAGCATATGTTGCGGCTGAGAGAAATTGGTCATCGCTGGTAAGCCTACATTCAACATCATCTGCTGCAATCAAGTCAATCAATTGATTCCAAGTACTAACATTATCCAGTAACACACCATTTGCTTCCTCGTCTAGGGCTGTTTGAAGAATACTAGGAGTAGTGGTCCAGACCACAACACCTTTGNCTGATTCAGTTGACAAANTTTCGATGGCTCTTTGATGAACNTACATGGCTTTTATATTATCCAAAGACAAAATATTTTGTCCATCGTCTGATGAAACATCGATAAACATCGGCCGGGTCTCATTTGGAAAGTTCTCGTGAATTCTTTCATGAGCAGTCTTCGCACTGGAATCTGGGGTAAAGGCATCCAGGTCGGTATTGAAACTNGGTGGCGAAGTTGCTAAGTTACCTAATAGCACAACGGTGANAAGCAAAGTAGCGATAATTATGGGGACAGAAAGTTTCCTAAATCTGCCGGCAAAACCAGCCATGGACTCCTCAAGTTTCATGGTGTCCATACGGTGTCCACATAGATTAGGTAAAAAAGCAAGGCGGTTGTTAGATTATTAAAAGGGTTAAATTCAAGGATTCTTATGGGACAAGGTTCAAAACAAGATGGCTTTTCGCATGGGTGTTCGTCATGCCAGTTAAGGTACTTATCAAGGAAAAAAATGAGCTGAGACTGAGAGTTGTCGGTGAAAGCCACACCAGTTTGCAAATGCTTAGAGAGCGATTAAACAAACACAAAGACATCGAGTATGCAAATTACTTCCCAGGACATCCTGAATTGGATGACCCTGAATTCTATATTCGCACTGCATCTAAGAAGGCTGCAGATAAAGTTTTGAACGATTTAGTCAGTTCTATCGCTAAAGAATTTGCCGATGCAAAGCTTTGAAGGCGATATAAATGACTAGTTTAGATCCTGTGGCTAAAGCCATAGGACTCGAAGGTTATGCAACCAANTCTACCGGAATAGGTGGAGTNTTAAAGGCTCGAGTGTCAGATTTTCGGGTTGATGAAGTTGCAACACCTCTAGCCTTAGATCCACGTGGCCGGTTCACCGTGGCAAGAGTCACTTTGACTAATTGGGAAACCAATAAATTTTGCAACAATTTATCCAAGCGGTTGGGAATCTCAAGAAATCGGATATTTTTTGCCGGAACCAAGGACAAGCGCGCCATAACCCAACAAACTTTCGTAATTGACGCNACACAACAAAAAGTCGCCCAAGTCGAAATACCAGATGTAGAAATTGAGATATTAGGTAGAACTCACCAAAAGATAGGTTTTGGTAATCACCGTGGAAACCGATTTACTATTGTTGTAAGAGGATGTAGCCACCAAGATGGCACACCGATGAGTGAGCAAGAAGCATTAGAAGAAGTTGATAAGATAAGGAGCAGATTAGTTGCTTCTGTTGGTGAGGGATTATTCCCCAATTGGGTTGGACCACAACGGTTTGGTTCAGGTAGGCCAGTTACAGCTGAAGTTGGGAAGCATGTTCTGAATGGTGATTTTAAGTTGGCAACTATAACTTATTTGTCTATGAAAGGATATGAAGAGAATTCTGACGTTGCTGATTTTAGAGCCTACATAAGAGAGCATGGACCAGTAAAAGAGGCCTTAGANTTGGCCCCAAAATGGCTTGGTTTTGAAAGAAGAATGCTTGAGCACCTAATCGATAAACCTGATGATTATCTTGGGGCTTTTAGAAAATTACCTAATAACCTACAATTGATGACCATNCATGCGGCNCAATCCATAATTTTCAATAAATCACTTNACCAAAGGATTACNTCTGGATTGCCAATTTCNGTACCAGTCTCTGGTGATTTAGTGGGTAGAGTTGATGAAAAGGGTCAATTGGATGTAGCAAGTTGTGTTACCGTTGATGAACGTACCTTACCTAGAATTACTAGAAATTGTCAAATGGGCAGGTTAGTGACAACTGGCCCTTTACCNGGAAGTGAAATGTATACTTCCTCGGGGAAAACTGGGGAGATTGAACTAGGCGCAATTACTGATTATGGACTAGACCAAATCGATTGGCAAGTTGAAGAGATACCTCGCTTATCATCAAAGGGAACGCGTAGGGCTTTAGTTACAAGTTANCAAGAGTTATTTGTCGATGTTGTACCTATTGCTCTTGATGAGTCATTAGGAGAGAAATGGCAACAAGGACCTAAGGAAAATAGTCGTTGGCACCCTGAAGGAGCATGTTTAAGATTCAGNTTCACATTATCNTCAGGAAGTTATGCTACAACTCTTCTTAGAGAGTTTATGCAATGTCCTTTGAATCAGTTGTAATCAAATAAGGCCCATTGAAAGAACTTCAATTTCACCAACGCCTGCTTTGGCAGACATCAATGCTTCGAATTCATCAGTAAGTCCTGGCCCATCATTCATAACAACATGAACCTGAACGAATTTTAATCCAAATGCAAGAGGTTTTACTTCAACTTGTTGAACATCATATACATCATTAGCAAGGCCTTTGACGTAATCTGCGATTGCTTCAGGATTGACATCCTCTACATCTGAATCTGGATTTANTTTGTAAGTCATTACTACAAGTCCCATAATATCACCTCAGGGCCCTTGATAGCCACATTGTGTACAGTTGTATAGAACTCCTTGGTTTCTACATCTAGGACTTCTTCCGATTGATTCTTCATTACACCCAGGGCAAGGGAAGGAGGTTGACCCTTCCTCAACTAGCGGAACTCCGGATGATGTACAATTTACTGCTTTCTCACTCATAACAATGCCTCAGGGACAAACTTGCCCACGCCCTTCCCTTCTTTATGGTTGCGTGAGATTACAAAATATAGATTTACGACAAATTAGTAGATTTATCTATCAATGATTCTCAGTTTACCNGTNGAACCAGTGCTGACAACTAACTCNCCGTCACGCATTTGACACCAACCGGATTCAATTCTAATAATGTCGCCAATTCTTATTTGGTCTATCTGTTCATTCCACAATATCAAACCAACAAGTCCNGTNTCATCCCTNCCACAAGCTGCAGCGACNGGACCNGTNTAAGATTCAGAATANATTANCCTNCNNGGATATATNCGCAGCATAATTAGATCNAGTTGGCGAACTGGNCTGTTNGGCCTTAGNTCNGTGACAAATTGTCGTCCTTTTTTGTACACTCTAGGCTTGGTTATTGNCTTACTATTTTTCTTCATNAATAGAAGATTGGCATTAATGTTGATAAATCAATTGACCGGNTTTTTCTTNCGNATTTTNAATGATGAATATACTTCAGNTTCAACTTCATTNGATTCAGGGTTNAGTTTTTTATCCAATAATTCTTCATAGGTTTTTCTTACTACNGTNGTGCCACGTTTCCATGGCATGTGATTGCGACAGACTAAGTATACCTCGGAAGAAGANTTTCTTGATGCCATTGGAGAGAATCTTCGCACTTCTGAGAAGTATGGTTTAATTGCCTCGATTAGTTCCTCAATTCCGACTCCTTGGAATATTTTTGTGGTAAACGAACCACCATAGCCCAATAAATCAAGAGAAAAATCAAGAACATCAGCAACCAAAGTCATAGCAACTGCTTGATCTACATCCCAATTACCAGTAATATCGGGAGAGATGTCAGAGACTATTGTATTGATAACTCTACCTTCCAATTCTGCAAAGATTCTCTCTTGGGTAGATTTTTCGGTAATATCGCCTACCAATA
>PBTA01000008.1 GCA_002726395.1 Methanobacteriota archaeon
CCTCTAGCGCAACTAAAAAAGCCGCTACTAAAGCCAAATCAGCCGCCAAGAAAGCCCCAGCCAAGGCGAAAGCAGCGGCTGGCAAAGCCAAATCAGCCGCCAAGAAAGCCCCAGCCAAGGCGAAAGCAGCCGCCACTAAAGCAAAATCAGTGGCTGCAAAAGCCGCTGGTAAAGCCAAAGATTTGGCTAGTAAACCTAAGGCTGAGAGAACTAACAAGGATGTTGCAACTAAAGGCGGCAGAATTGGCCCATCAAAATCTACGCCAATTTCAAAGATGGCTTGGTTTAAGAAAGCTAGGAAGTAATCACGCGAATTGTTCAAAGGCCTTCTTGCTGATTCAACCACATGCCAAGACGGAAGTACGGACGGTTACGAAAGACTGTTGAGCTTCCGCCAAAGGAAAATTGTTCAAGATGTCGTTCGGGAAAATACTGTCCGATTGTAGGCCATTCCGGGCAGATAGTAAAGCCACACAGGCAGTGGTTGGGTCCAGAAAAGGTTTCCAAGCGCAAGACAAAATCAAACTAGTCTTTTATCCCAGCAATACTGGTATAGGGTGTATTTTCAATCACTTCATCAGTTTCAACTGATGTTTCAAATATGTTGTGCCGCATGGATTGAGCACGATTGTACACCTCTCGTAAGGTTTGATCTGAGATTTCAAGATAGACTCTGGTAGTAGCAATACTGCTATGGCCAAGTAATTTTTGAATTGATACTAAATCTGCCCCTCTTTCTAATAAACCGGTCGCAAAGTTATGCCTAAGCACGTGAGGTGTGAGTTTTCCTTTGGGCAAACCAGCCTCAATAGCCAGGTTATCCATTAATCTTTGAACTCCTCTTGGTTGCAATCTTCTACCTGCAGAATTTAGTAGCAGTGGACTGTCTTCAAATTTTATTCTTGAACTTCTAACCGGTAGCCAAGCATTAATTCGGTCTAGTGAACGTTTGGTGAATAATACCAAACGATCTTTGTCGCCCTTACCGCCAATTACCTTGGCGGATTTGTCCTCAATATCGATGTCACCATAGTCTAGGTTGCAAACTTCGCTTACTCTAAGCCCAGTATCTAACATAAGGGTCACTACAACCGAGGCAACAGGGTCTTCACTGGTTTTTGCAGCATCAAGTACCATAGTCAATTCTCGCTTAGTTAGCGTTCTTGGCAGGCGCTTACCAGTGCGCGCTCTGGTTAGGTGTTCAGGCCATCTGTGGCCTAACCATTTCAGCAGATGTCTTGCGGCCGCTAGCCTTGCATTGTAAGTCGTTGGTCGAAGATCTGCTAGACTGTGAGTCCATAAGTCAATACGTCCGTTGAAAGGGTCCATTCGCTGAGCCAAATCATGTATTGACATCGATTCATATTCTGCCTCTGCTAAGACATCTTCTCCCGGCAGTGTGGTTTCAATGTAGGCTCGTAAACCCGAAACATAGGATTTTTGAGTATTTGCTGATTTATTCTCAGATTTCAATTGGTTTTTGTAACAGTTGAGCCATGGTAAATCCCGTAAATGATACAGTCTTGCTGGCAGAGGTAAATCTTCGTCAGTCAGACGCAATTGGCTAGGCCTAAGCGCCTTACGCTGTCTAAAGTCTCCTCTGTGTCTTTCCATTGGCGTCACCGCCTCTCGCCGAAACGAGCGTGCATCCCGTGCCCCTGAGGGCATATGCGGGATAGAGGTCTAAGATATCAAACCACCGGGTTTTCAGGCTCATCCACGGACTCAGTTCTTGCCATAAGGAATCCAGTCAGACCCATTCCACCACATTATTGTGCGGTCAGACATCTGGCGCCATGAATATCCATTATCATCAGTCCATTCCTGCAGAACTACAGGTGCGCTTGGTATTGGCAATCCTGGTAGCGGTAATGCAGGCATTGGTAATTGAGTAATAGTTTTATTACTCACAATTTGTGGTGTTTCAGAAGATTTTCTTGCTCTTATTATCACTACTGCAGCGACTAAAGCAGCGATAGCTAATCCGATGATCAAGTAAGTTGGCATATTGCTTTCTTCTGTGGCAGTTTTTGTTGAATCGCCATTTTGCAGTTCACCTTGCTCGCCAGTTTGATTGCCGGAATCAACATTGGTTTCCGGTGCTTCCATGCATGCGCAGCAGCCTCCGTTAGGGTCACTAACCATACCGAGTGGGCACGCATCGCACTGGATATCTGCACAGTCATCGACAGGAGTTCCAGTAGTGTTGTTATTTGTTGAAGAATTATTGCCATTTGTTTGATTATTATCGGTTTGATTTCCATCGCTGTTATTTTCATTTGAATCAGTATTGTTTTGCTCGTCTTCAATTAGAGGCATAAACAGATGAAACATGATGCTATGGCTTAGGTTACTTTCCTGAACATTTGGGTCGTGGTTGATTGTTAGGTTTAGGTAATAATTTCCTGCAGGTAGTGTTTGATCAAAATTAAAATGAATCATCAACTCCATTGAAGAATTTATTGATATTTGTTGTTCGTTATTTGAAGCATCACATCTTTGTTCTAATGGGTGTAAAGTGACTTCAATTAAACCTTCAATATCGCAATTGATGGTCCATTGATTTTCGAAGGTTAATAACTCGCTATATTGGCTGATATTGACACCAACATCAGCAGTATCATTGTTACTAAGGTTCAATGTTGTTGCACTACTGTCTGAAGTTAGAATCAAACCCTCATTCACTAGAGGTTGTTTTGCAAAACTCAACTTAAAAGGTTCACCCCTTGGGTTTTTATTAGAATTCAAAGACAAAATTAAGTCGACTCGATAATTTATTTGTAATTTACTTAAGACAAAAATAATTTCAATATTTTCTCCTCGTTCGACTTTTATACCTTCTTCGTTTAACGACTGAATACTTGAATAACTAGAATTTTGGAAAATTAATTGGTAATCGGTTATTTCCCCTTGGATATCAATTGTAAATATATCTTCATTGAAACCAAGGTTAAACAANTGTAAGGAAAAGGACATCGTATCGTTTTGTAAAACATAAAACTTCCCTTCTTCTTTATTTGAGGGTTCAGTCAAAGTATTGATTATTTCACCATATTCAAAATGTTTTAAAATATATCCGGGGGAAGTGTATTCAGGCAATAAACGAGTCTCAAAGATAATTATATTCGAANCAAGTTGAACAAAATCATCTGTTGACTCATCATAGTATTCTATATCAGATTTCAGGTCGATTTGTTCTGGGAAATCTTGTACGTTTAGGTCTACCGTTATTAGAATATTAACAGTGCTGATGTCGCCAGCATATAGTTCAATAAAGGGCTCTTGGTCAAATTCATATGTTATCAGGTCAGCAGAAAAAGTTTCCACCAAACTCAAATTAACTGTTACAAATGTATCTATTTCGCCAATATTACGTAATGTTATTGGAATAATAGTTTCATATCCCTGGCAAAAGTCAACTACGACGTCTACGAGTTCACTGCTAATNTTGTAACCATATTTATTCAGNATAATTTGATTTTCATCTAAGTAATAATCTATAGTTCCGTCGCTAAAAAATANCTCTAACTCGAGACTGTAATTACTTGCTGGGAAATTCGAACCATAGGAATAATTGGTGATTAGGATTAAGTTTCCCTCTTTGACAATTAACGATGATGGAGATATATCCAAGCTAAAGAAGGTTATTTCTAACTCTTCGTATACTGTGAAAACATTAAAACTAATATTCTGTAAATCTGCTATAATATCAACATCATCAATTGTGATTATGAATTGCATCATCGTTGAGTCTTTGTCATCATTTGGCCACCAAGAGAGTGTTTCAGCGGTTTTTTCTAAATCATTTTGTGAATATACTTCAATTTCATATTCGTTAGCTTCGGTATTGTAGCGAACATCATTGTTATCACTAATTGTCGTAAACTCACTAGAAGAGTGATTAACTGGAATATATTGAAACATCAAGCTACCGATAACCAGTAACACTAGTACCCTTGATAATTTCATGAAATCCCGTCTTTCTCTTGATTTATTGAAGTTTGTTAAAAGTGCTCAAGCACTACTTTCTTCTTTACTGGTTTGATTGAAAGATTTTTCAGCAACACCTAAAATTGCGTTTTTCAAAGATGATCTCAAATGATTCAACTCTCCATAACAGATGATAACGTCATCATAGCGCAACTGGATTTCAGAATCAGGATTCCATATCAGTCGATTATCTCGCGAAAGTGCAAATACTGGAATTTCATGAGATGATTTGAATAAATCAGATATCTTATTTCCCACCATTGTTGGGTGATTTTTGAGGGTCAATGACAAGACTCCTGAGCCAGGGACGGTTCTGAGTAATTGGTCCAAGTCTACCTCACAGAATGCAGCCTCACTCATCACATAATCAATTATTTCACCAGCAACATTTACTCCACTGGCTTTTTCGATACCCTCCAATCCAGGCGACGAGTTGACTTCTAATACCAATGGGCCATTTTCAGCCTCCAGTAAATCAACTCCTGCAATGTTTAAGCCCAATACTCTGGCTGCTCTACAGGCTTGTTCTTCAAATTCAGGGGTTAATTCAACCTTCTCAACAGTTCCATTCAAGTGATAATTACTGCGAAATTCTCTACCCCTCGCTCTTCTACGCATGGCTGCTACAACTCTATCGCCAACGACCAAAGCGCGGATATCCTTGCCGTGAGATTCAGCAATGTATTCTTGCACTAAAACAGATTTACCGGTTAGTAATAGTCCTTGAACTAAGCTTCTTGATTCGTGTAAGGTATGGCGCAGGAATACTCCTTGGCCTTGGGTTCCTTGGGTCACTTTGATGACTACCGGCAATCCTCCCACAAAGTCAATAGCAGGTTCGACATCTATGGTATCTCGAACATAGGTGGTTTTTGGTACAGGGATTTTATTTCTTGCTAAAATCTGCGAAGCATGTAATTTATCGCGACTTTGTAGTATTCCTTGACCGGTATTTACCGTCCAAATGCCTAATTGTTCCATATGCCTCAATACCGCAACACCGTGTTTGGTAATCGAGTGGCCAATCCTTGGAATGACCGCTTCATGAGTGAAAGGCTGGCCGGCGTGATGGATATCGATTGCACCATCGTCCACGAATAATGAAAATTTCATTGGATCGGTAACTTCAACATCGATACCGCGCTTTTTTGCCTCTTGAACTAACCGCCTTGTACTGTAGAGCCTAGGCCCTCTAGACAGTACAGCAAGTTTTAGGTCCATGATAAGAGGAGGAGCCATTACCTTTTGATATCATCGCCTAAATTATTTGTTATACGACAATAGAGTCTTTGAAGTGCTTCTTATCCATCCCCAGTTCATGTCCGAGGGTGAGTTAGCAGTTGCAGATGAGGCTACAGAGGAAAGTAGCATTGTTAAAACACCACCAAATGAGGAAGTAGAGGAAGAGACTTTGGAGACTCTAGCATCATTGCAAGAGGCACTAAAAAAGTCAAGATGGAATGTATTCATGTTCCTTGGAATTGCGCTACTGATGTTTGCTTTTGCTTTATTCCCTATGCCGATGGATGCGGACTTTGAATATGGAACTGCAGAGAAGGATATTGGTTTCGTCTGGGGTCCATCAACTAGTGGTGAAGATTTCATGGATGTCCCCTATGAAGTAACAGTTAGCGTGGAGAGGTTACCGGCTACTACTGAGAACACGACTCTAGAAGTATATGTTTTACAGACTGATGACTGTACCGATACAGAAATAGTAAGTGAAGCAGAAAATACCGCCAAATTAACCGGTAGTCACCAATATCAATATGGATTTGTCAACTTACCAATTGAAGGAAAGGAATATGTCTTTGATTTCAATTTAGATATGGCACAATATTGCTTGAATGCCAAGATTGTTTATGATGATGGCACCGTAGTAGACCCCAGTGGTACTAATCTAAAAGTCACTGGTAAATTATGGCCTAATCAAGTGATTGCTGGAGTACCGGGCTTGTTCTTTTTGGGACTCTCGACATTCGCTTTTATCGGTGCGCAAAAAGTCGGAAAGAAAGTCAAAGCATTACTCGAGGATGACAAAGTTACCGAAGAGCAAATAGTTTTGGAAGATGCGAGAAAGCAAAAAATCTCCCAAGGACCCTCCGGTCCTCCAAAACCAGTTGCCGGGCCAGGTGGCCCTCCGCAACCGGTTAGCGGTCCTTCTGGCTCACCGCAATCTGCACCACTAAGCTCAGGGCCAACCAACGTCGCATCAACGCCGGCAGAATCACAACGTGCCGGCCCTCCCCCAGCGAGTAGTCCTCAAGAATCACCGCAAGAAACGTTAACAGACCCTGCTGAATCCTCGACATATGAAGATGCAGGCAATGGCTATTTCTATCGTAAAATGGCTGATGGTTCATATGACCAAACAGTGTACACTAGCGATGATTCAGGTCAATACATACCATACGAGTCATAAGAGCCAAACACCTCGGTTAATCGATTGTTTTTGAAACAATAAACAAGATGATTGAAAGGGTGAAACGATAGCGCAGGACTGGTGAAGAGGTTGTCCGACGAACTAAAATCTAGTCTTACTGCGGCAAAACTCAAAGCCTTATGTATCCTAAATGACCTTTCCACATCAGGCAATAAATCTGACTTAGTTGGCCGTTTAATCGAATCAGGCTTGTCGAAGAAGGAATTAGGGATTGAAGAATTAGTCGGAGAAACGACAACTAAATCCTCGGCTTCAGAGGAATTAGAAGCTTTACAACCCAGTCTGTCACTAGAAGATGATGACACAATCACTCCTGAAGTCGAGCCGGCAAAGGAATCAACAGCACCTCCTGTAGTTGTTACAGTCAGTGATGATGATATTTTAGATGCTGAAGTTCTTGATGCAGAATTTATCACTTTAGATGAAGAAGTCAAAGCTCCAAAAACCCAAGTTGTAACACAATCAACAACTAAGTCTGCTGATTCTCCAGCAACTCTTCTTGATATGATTAAACAACCAAAGATTGCAGCAGTATTTCTCGTATTAATGATAGTTGGGGCTGGCACGTGGTATTACTTCAACAATCAGCTAGAACCCTTTACAGCAGATAATTTGCGGTATGGCGACGATATGAATTATATCATCGAAGATGGTGATTTTATGGCAAGTGAAGGCTTCCTTGACTTGGTATTAGACCAGATTGAAACAGACGATGATATCTGTAAACTTAGGCTGATATTTGCCGGCACAGGAGGTGTTGCAATTACCGATGGAGATAGTTCACAACTCGTCTCTCAATCATCCTTAGATCGAATGGGAGCGGTTAGCGCCAAGGGTGGACAAGGTATGGATTGGTTGACTGTTGAAGCAGTTTCTAGTTACGATCTTGATTCATTTACTCTCCAGCGCCATCTGCGTTCTAGTATACCCGGATCAAATGCATGTTCGGACTTCCCTGCTAGTGTTGGGGGCACTGCTGAATTGACTTCTACTAAATGGACAGAAATTAGGGACCGGGCAACCATTGGCACCGCAGTAGATTGGAATCTCAATATTGAAGACACCTACCAAGGTAATTTGATGACCTTTGGAGTAGGTGGACTATTTGGTGAACTTGAAACAATTTCTCCAGGTCTTTCCATGTTGGTGCAGCCGGTTGAATTACAGGAATTACTGGCCAACAGCTACATCGATGACGGCTCCTCTGGGTCTAGTCAAGGGTGGGATTGGCGAGTACTAGGCACTGAGACTAGAGGCAGTACTGAAATGTGGAAAATAGTCGCAACCAATCAAGATATCCAAGATTTATGTCTCGGCTCTGCCAGTATGACTTTGTTAGTAGAAGAAAATAATCCATGGGCTACCGAACAAACCGTCAACGTGGTAATCTCTGGTAGTGATAGTAACCGTCAAGGTTGTTCTACAACTTCAAAATTACTTGGCGACTATGTATTACCTGATGGAGAACTTACCATGAGCCATAAGTTTGTCAAAACCTCACTCAGTCGTGGTTCTAAAACCTTAGAATTAGGTCTGTCATATGATGCTAGACCACAAGCAAATGAATTGTCCCCCAGTGATGATGAATTGACTAATTGGGGTCCAAATGGTCAACATATGCCCGATGATTCAGTGCTAAGAAATCACAATCTAGAGGCGGCAATCCAATGCTTTGATTATTTCCAAACCGCAGCCAGCGGTGCAGCAGCGGCGCTTGATGATAATGGATATATCTGGCGAGCAGTCGACCAAAAATATGATCAAAGCACTCAATGGAATATCTCTTGGATTGCCAGTGATGATGCAGCAGGCTGGGTAACTTTCAACATGACCGGCACGCCAACTCAAGAAAATTGTCAATTTGACAAGAAAGGCACTTATGATGAGACAGTATCTTACAATCGTGATTTAATCCCACAAGTTTTGAACCTAAGTATGATTGAAACCTCTTTACTAGACACAAACCGGTTCCCAAGTCTNTCCAGTAATGATGGCGTATTTACCACCTCAGGGGCTTATCATCAAGAAACTAGAATCGGATATTTAGTTGTAGTTCCAGGTTCAGGAATCAACTCTATACTCTCAAACATAGGTGATGCAACAGATGGTGCTACAACAGTAGATATTTCCAGAGATTGGACTGATGATGGTTGGAATAAACAATTCAATTTAGTGGCTGATGCAACAGACGGCCGGGTTATCGGCTGGAATTTTGTCATGAATACCTGATTACTTCCATTTACGATCTAGGATTGTTAAATCTGGTGCAGCCGGCACTTCGCCATACTTTGGTTGTGCTTGCTGGTATTGATACTGTGGCATTTGTTGGCCAAATGATTGTGGTGGGGGTGGGGAACTGGGCAAGGCTTGAGACTTACCTTGTCTCATTCGGACTGCAAGTAAAATCACAATTAATCCAATAAGGGTCGCAATTACTANAGTCATCAAATTAGCAGATAATGCATCAACAAATTGTGATACAGTTGATTGTTCCTCAGCAGGCTCGATGATTGGTGGATGGTAAACAAAATAGTTTATTTCCCATGCTTGTTCAATGGTTTCAAGTTCATCAGAGATTACTACTTTGATTGTGTATGGCCCAATAGTGCCATTACCCGCACACAAGATTCCTCCAAAGCCAAACTCAGTAGTTGTACAATTGAAAGGTCCTTCTTCAAAAGTTAGATTTTGCGTAAGCATGGTACCATTACGATACCAATATACTGCGATACCAGCGGCATCATATTCTTCCTCTGTCAAATCAACTCCAACACTTAGTGATAACATATCTTGTGTTGCGTTGATGGTATTATTGGTTAGTGATGAGAAAGTTAAGTATTGGTATCTGTTGACTTCATCATCGATTAAATCATTACAATTGTCATCAATACCATTCCATTGTTCAACAGCATTAGGATTGATTGAACTATCATCATCATTACATTCTTCAAACCATCTAAAGCCATCACCATCTTCATCAAGGTCTGGAATTCGTGGATTGGTTAATGTCTGATAGACTTCAACTCCATCGCTAAGTCCATCATCATCGGTATCAAAATCAGTTGGCTCGCTACCAATTGTTAGAATTTCATAACCATCTTCTAGGCCATCCCCGTCGGTGTCATTGTTCAATGGGTCAGTATTCATCGTGTAATATTCGACTAAATCCGGCAGCTGATCATTATCACGATCCAGTCCAATGAAGTCTTCATCAACTTNTTCATCACAATCATTGTCAATCCCGTCAAGTAATTCAGGCATTTCTGGATTGATTTGATCGTTGCCGTCATCACAGTCTTGGAACCAATAAAAACCATCAAGGTCGGAATCATNATCGTAAACTAGAGGATTTGATTGAAATTCTAATATTTCTTCACCATCTTCTAACATGTCGCCATCAGTATCCTGCAGGGTGTAATCTGTGCCGTAAATATGGTATTCTGCGTAATCGCTTAACTCATCAGCATCGCTATCAGTTTGATTGAACCCTTCATCCCACAAACCATCACAGTTGTCGTCAATTGAGTTCAAAATCTCGATAGCGCCTGGATAAATCGCAGCATTAGTATCGTTACAGTCTTGGAACCAATAGAACGTATCTGCGTCCCGGTCAACGTCGGGAACAAGTGGATTAGTATTGTGAATATTTACTTCTGCNCCNTCAGTTAAGCCATCATCGTCAGTATCACTATCAAGCGGGTCTGTGCCNTTTACTAGTATTTCCAAGCCATCATCCAGGCCATCATTATCAGAATCGCCACTCAGTGGATTGGTTCCGTAAATGTTAATCTCATCACCATCNTTGATTTGGTCGTCGTCAGTATCGATGTCATCTGGATCAGTGCCGTAGATATTATCTTCATCTAGATTAGTAAGCCCGTCGCCATCTCTGTCAGTGTTTATTTCGGTGCCATAAATGTTTAATTCCCAATCGTAAAATGTCCCAGTGTCACCATTTCCTTGATCTTCAACCGACAATGTCCACGTTCCATAACTGTCCTCGTCCCAATGATGAACAGAGGTAAACATCCAGTCGTTCAGATTGTTATTGCTATCTTCGTGTTTCTCAGATAGTTTGCTTTGAGTACCCATAGGGCTGGTTAGAGTGATTGCTANGTCGCCGCGATATGAGTGGTCAATGTCAACAATAACCTCCACATGTTCTACTTTGATAGAATCTGATACTTGTATAGTTTCAATTATTCCCGGGGCAGAATTATCAGGGATTGGGGTATCTTGAATATCAATAAGGCCAGATTGAAAATTAATTTCTTCTTCAACATTATTCCAATTCTCAGCCAAAGCAACCGCAGCACTGGCATCGATTACTCCAAAGCCATATTTGTGACTAACATCATGTCCAGCACCATTAGTTCCCCACGAATTATCGTTAGCATCATTTTGCCTAGAACTGTGAGCGATTATGTGCTCGACGTCGCGGTAAGTTAGATTTGGATTGGCTTCCAGTATCAGTGCTATGACTCCTGATACTAGCGGAGTTGCTGATGAAGTCCCNCCAAAATCATCATTGTAATCGCCGTTGTTGTATCCTCCACCACCTGCGTTATCAGTTGTGGTGATTCCTTCTCCATCTCCATCTGAAGGCGCCGCAACTAGGATGTTAGCACCAGGCTCAGCATACCATGACTGCTCACCATAGTGAGTTACTGCAGTTACTGCAATGGTGTGACGGCTGTTAGCATACCCGTCAAAGTTTGAATTATCATCNTCATCCAGCCCATTACCGGCTGCCCAAGTAATGATGTTACCCAAACTTCCTCTACCCTGTGATACATCGTTTTCAAAGGCAGCAAGCATTAGAGGTCCGGGTGCTTCAACGGTTCTGCCGTTGTCACTTGGTCCCCAAGAATTTGAGTAGATATCAATGTCTTGTCGGTTGTGTGACAGAGCATTGCTTTCCCTGGTATCAGTGGTGCTGCAAGCGATCAGTAGTAGACCTGCTAGGCTTGCTTTTGGTGCCGCCCCGCTAACTCCGATAGTATTGTTGCCAGCAGCAGCAGCGACTCCAGCAGCCGAAGTGCCGTGGCCGTCGTAATAACTCGGACTTGGATCGTTATCATTATTACAAAAATCGTAATCTAATGTTTCTTCATAATAATTGTCTAAATCCGGGTGCTGCCAATCTAGACCGTCATCAACAATTCCGATTACAATCCCGTCGCCGCGATAATCATCCCATGCTGTGGTGATGTTCGCATCTTCACCAGCATTTCCACCGGTCTGTCCAGTGTTTTGTAGGTGCCATTGNTCGTTAAATTTAGCATCATCAGGGGTCCACTTGGGTGCATATGTTTTGCTAACTAGNGGATAGGCAACTTCGATTTGAGTCTGATATTGTAGCTCTGCCACTAGACTTGCACCATTGTTAAAGTCTGCATCAATAATGTAGGCATTGGCTAAGTTAGGGGCATAATCACCGATTTTTTCTTTACTAACTACCACCCATTGAGATACGGTTTGTTGTTGTTCATTGTCATATTGTGATAAGTCACTGGAACGAGCAAAAGCCGCTCTGACTGCTGGGGAATAACTGTAGGTAAGAGGAGCATCTTCGGGGTTATCTGNTAATTCAGCGCCAACTCCGTAATCAATCGGTTCGCTTGATTGAGCAGCCACCATCGGCAATAGCATCGTCATCATTAGAAGAATGACAATACTTCGTGCAGCCATAAATAATCCTCAGTTTGGGTATGTATTATCAGTATTGGTTNACTGATTCAGTNNTAAATCGATAAAAATAGGTATAAACAGTTGTTTGAAAATTACAAATCAATATCAGCAGAAAAAGCGATTTTTCCGGCATCCTTGAGCGCAATCAAGGCGGATATGCTGTGTTTTGTTTGCAGGCTTTCGGGAGGGGTTACCACCTTCACTTGAGTTCCTTCAATGGTAATATTTTGCCCAGAAGAAGCATTAAACTCTCCTTCAGGCAACCAAAATCCAACAACTCCTAATTCNCTGTGTTGGCCGATAATCAATGTTCTTCCGTCATCATCAACTTCTCTTCGCAGCACGGTAAACTTGTCAGTAGGAGGTAGTATTTCGCTAACTGGAGTCCATTGTTCAACTACNGACTCAAGAGGTTTAGACATCGCTTCAGCTTGTTGCTCTATCTCAGCAATTTTTTCCTCAAACTCTTCATACTTGCCTGATTCAATCGAATTGATATCGTCTAAATATTTTCGAAGGCCTTGGTATTGTTGTGTGTCACTTTCAGTCAATGCATTATTTGCTAACACCAGATATTCGGCCAAATGCTCTTCAAGTTCATCATCCTTAGACTCCATCGCACACTCCATTGCTTCATCCAGCACCTCGATTGCTAGACCTGCTTCATCCATCGCCAGCATATTTTTTCCAAGTTCAAACAGGTCTTTNGCGGCTTGTACTGAATCATTGGCCACAATTGTTTGTGCTGCGCTAAGGTGTTTCAATGCAGTCTTTTCCTCATCGTTGAGGAANCTGGCCATTCCAGCACAAACCAAATATGTCAATCTTTGATTGTTAATTGACTGGGCCTGGCCGTCAGCAGTTTCAAACAAGACTGCCGCTCTGTCCCACTTTTTTCTGACCAATGCTAGCATTCCCAGTTGGTTAGTTGCTAACATCTCGGCATTTCTATCATCAATCAATGTCGCACTTTGTAGCGCTCTGGACAAGTGCAATCTAGACCTCATGACATTGCCAGTCATGTTAGCCAGCATTGCTAGACAAGATTCCATTCGGTACATATGTCCAGCCATTGCCCGATGAGCGATTTCTGCCATCTCTTCATCCAGTGGCGCTAAACCGAGGCCAACNCTTTCCAATACGGAACTCATTTTTTCAATTCCATGGTCGTACTTTTCATCAACAATTACTGAATTATTGGCAGAAATCTCATCAAGATAAGCATCCAGTTCGCTAACAGGTAGGCATATGCTTGGTAAATCTCCCAGTGCATTCATGTGAGATTGTTTCGATTTACCACCAAGCAGATGTTTTCGCAAAGCCCTAATCAGTTTTTGNTCTGAACTTTTTTCTGGTGCTGAATCTTGTTGCTTNACTTGNGGTTTNCCATCAATTAGAGAATCAACCATCCAAGTTAATTTGGCTTGAATATCATATTCGTTGACTCGACTAATGGCGTAACGCATTTCTGCGGCTCTGGTTCTTCTTGACAGACTGCGAAACCGCGACTTACAGGCATTGGGGCCAGTCTCAGCCAATCTCTGAAGGAAAGTGGACGGCGGGCAAGTAGTAAATCCAAGATTGACTTTTTGGCTGGTAGTGGTCATTTTGAAATCATCAGTNACCANNGTNACTTCTCGGCCTTCTCGAGATAATTTACTAGCTAGAACCATTAACGATAAATCGACATCTTGGGGAGCAGCACGTTCACCAATCTGTTCAGCTAGACCTCTTATTTGTCCATCATCCACGGTAATTGTGGTTAATATTGGTTTTAGCTTATCCAGCAGNTTTGGTTTATTTTTCCACCGTTGAAATCTAACAGTTCTAACTTCTTTATGAACTCCNGGNGTGACATANAGGCCTTGNGGANTNCTCTTTTTCAAATCCTCTAACAGGTTATCTTGNGCCATTGAACCAAGATGAATAAAACAATTNGAATCTACAACCCAAGTGGTGGACATGGTNNTTCCATGACGATTCATTGATTGAGGTTTGCGCCAATCATTGTNTAATTTCTCAANTCATCCGGTATATCCAAAAGACCACCCGCGGTGGTCAAGTTAGGTGGAACATTGTCGTCAAAGCCAACGAAATCCCGTGATTTTGACCATCTAATCGAACAAAATTCGACCGAATTAGATTTTTTGTCCGCTTATGGCGGGCTTGCCAATGATTCAACAGATGTAGCAGGGATATTCTCCGCTATCAAGCGTTTTTTGAAAGCTGGAGGAGTTGACTTTACCGAATCTGATAGTAAATTAACCCTTGATTTTGGTTATGTTAAGCAAGTCGAGAATGGTTGCAAGATTTATTTCAAAGGCAGAAGTTTACCAATAGTTGCTAGTGATTTAACTCAAGCCGGCTTTGCTGACGGCAAGTTGCCTGCAAGACGCGGCTCATGTACAGTTACTTTGCAAGATTGGGACCTTGAACAACGCCGCTTTATCGAGCGACTAGTTGAACACATCAGTCCTCGTTAAACAATGAGTCTTGATAGGCAAATTGTGTGTAATTTTCGTCCGTGTTACTTGGTGGTTTTCTTCTAACAAAAATGATTACTATTGCCAAGAAAACAATCGCTCCAGAGATCAAATATGCCGAGGTATCACTCACGTTTACTTCTATGTCTGCAGGTGAAGAAATTGATGGATCCTCTGGTTCAGGGTCCGTGTTATCTCCTACACCGTCACCATCGGTATCCATGGTTTCGTTAGCGTCTTGTGGGAATGCATCTGTATTATTGCCAACTCCATCGCCATCATCATCATTAGTTTCATTAGCATTATTCGGGAACAAGTCGGCATTATCTCCGACGCCGTCTCCATCGCTATCTTGTGTTTCATTAGCATCATCTGGGAACTCGTCAGAATTATCACCTACTCCATCACCATCACTATCTTGAGTTTCATTACT
>PBTA01000033.1 GCA_002726395.1 Methanobacteriota archaeon
TAGCGCCAAGTGGAGAGTGAAGCATGGCTAATGACAAAGACTTTAAAGTAAAGAATAGTGTACAGCCTACACGTTACGTGGAAGGTTTGGGTACTGTTGTGGCTGGTACTGATGGCCCAGGCGGTTTATTTAGCACTACACTTTACACAGGTACTGGAGCTTCTTTAGCAATTAACAACGGTCTAAACCTAAGTGGAGACGGTGGTTTGGTTTGGACTAAACGTAGAAGTTCTGCAAACTCTAACTGGTTTTTAGATTCAGTTCGTGGTGGGAGTCAGATACTAAGATCAAATACTACGGAAGCTCAGTTCACCTCTAGTGGACTTGAGATTACCTCTTTTAACTCAAATGGGTACACTCTTGGTACTGCAGGTGACATTAATAATAGCAGCCACACTGATGTTTCATGGGCTTTCAAAAAGACAGCTAACTTTTTTGATATCGTAACTTTTACAGGCGATGGGTCTTCTAACCAAACCATTAGTCATAATCTTGGGTCTGTTCCAGGCATGATTATAACTAAAAAAACAAATGCCACTAATAATTGGTATACCTATCATAGAGGTAACAATGGCGGCACAAACCCAGAGCAATACTGGATAGAGTTAGACGGTGCAGGTGGCACACAAGGAGCAAATGCTAATTTTTGGTACAATATAGCACCTACCTCTAATCAGTTTACTGTAGGCTCTGCTTTTAACGGTAATTTCGTAGCCTATCTATTCGCACACAACAGCACATCAATAAACTGTGGAACCTACACAGGTAATGGTTCTGCTACTGGACCTGTTGTTACCACAGGTTTTAAACCTCAATGGCTACTAGTAAAAGCCGCCTCTTCATCTGGTGATTGGTGGATAGTTGACAGTGTTAGAGGTGTAGTAGATGGTGGTAATGATCCTAGACTTCTTCCTAACACTTCAGATGCTGAAGCAACCTCAAACTATGTAAAGTTTACCTCTAATGGTTTTCAACCAGAAGCAGGTTTTGGTATTGTGAATGGTAGTGGTGTAAAATACATTTATATGGCTATAGCAGCAGTAACAGACACAGACACCTTAGACTTATCTACTGGCTCAGTGTTTAACTATACACCAACTGCAAGCAAGACATTGAAGTTAAGCAACCCAGCAGCATCAGGTACAAACTCTGGTGCTACGTTGTTGTATAACAGTACTGATTTAGCAGGTGTTGCTGATAAGTTTAGCACCACGCTATACACAGGTAACGCAGGTACTCAAACTATTACTAACGGCTTAAACTTAGCAGGTGATGGAGGCTTGGTTTGGACAAAGTCTAGAACTAATAGTGCTCACCACGAGTTGACTGATACAGTAAGAGGAGGTGGCAGTAACGGTAATGCGCTTAGATCAAATGGTACTGATACTGAAGGTGCAGGTGATCTAGAAAGTTTTACTTCGTCTGGGTTTGTAATGGGTTATAATACTGCAGATGGTAACGCTGCACAAAATTATGTGTCATGGGCTTGGAAAAAAACACCTAACTTTTTTGACATTGTGGCATACACAGGTGATGGAAATGCAGGTAAAACTATCAGTCATAACTTAGGTTCAGTTCCTGGTATGATGATTATAAAAGAAAGAAATGGAGGTAGAAACTGGGCCGTTTATCATAGATCTTTAGGAGCTACAAAATATGTTTATCTAAACACTACTGACGCAGAGGCTACACATACTAGTATCTGGAATGATACAGCACCTACTAACTCTGTATTTAGTGTTGGCACAGCAAATAATACAAATAGAAATGGTGGAACTTACATTGCTTACCTATTTGGACATAACACATCTAGTGGCCCCATTCAGTGTGGGAGTTATACTGGTACAGGTGGATCAGGCAGGTCTGTTACCCTTGGCTGGCAACCTCAGTGGGTCATGATTAAAAGAGCAACTGGAGGTACTGCAAACTGGCACGTTTGGGATTCTGAACGAGGTATAGTTGCAGGTGGTAATGACAAGCTTTTATTTCCTGATAGCTCTAGTGGAGAAAACACTACTTTAAATAGACTTGATGTATCTAGCACTGGTTTTGAAATACCGTCAGGTAATAACATAACGGTTGATGGATCAGGCGATACATACATCTACATGGCTATTGCTGCTGAAGAAGGAGCCTCAACAACATACGACAGCAGCATCAAGTGGTCAGGCGGTACAGCACCAACAAGCCCTGCTATAGGTGAGACAGATGTAATCACGTTAGATACAACAGATGGTGGTACGACTTATCGTGCTGCACACGCAATAGATGGAGCTAAGTAATGGCTAACGATAAAGACTTTACTTTAACTAACGGCATAGAGGTAGATGGGTCTACTAAAGGTACACTAGGTACAATATCAGCAAGCAACGCTGTTGACNTATCTACAGGTAACTACTTTACTCATACACCTACAGGTTCAACAACTTATTCGTTTACTAATCCAGGTGCAGTACAATCTTTTCAGATGCAACTTACTGGTGGACAAGAAGCTGTAGCTAACGCTTTTAGCACTACTACTTATACTGGTACAGGTTCTAACTTTACGCTTACTAATGGTATAGACTTAGCAGGTGATGGTGGGTTAGTTTGGACGAAACAAAGAAACGCAACTAAAAACCATGTTCTTATTGACACAGTTAGAGGAAGTAACAAGTATTTAAAATCTAACACTGAAGATGTTCAAGATACTGGCAGTACACTTGTCACAGGTTTTAATAGTGACGGTTACGGAGTAGGTACTGGTGGATTCGCAAATATAAGTGGAGGAACATATGTTTCTTGGACATTTAAAAAGACACCTAAGTTTTTTGATATTGTAACATATGCTGGCAATGGTAGTGCCAGATCTATAGCCCACAACTTAGGTTCAGTACCAGGAATGATTATAATAAAGGGTTATGATCGTAGTGACGGTTGGGCTGTTTATCACAGAGGTGCAAATGGTGGTACTGATCCAGAAGATTATCGTTTCTTTTTAAGTAGTTCTAGTGCACAGGCTAATAGTGCAAGTCATTTTAATGATACTGCACCAACTTCTACACATTTTACAGTTGGTACGGAGTCTATGGTTAATAGCTCTAGTAATAATTATGTAGCCTACCTATTTGGTCACGACACAACAGCAGACAGTATGATACAGTGTGGCTCTGTTGCTTACAACTCAGGAGCTACTGTAAACTTAGGNTGGTCACCTCAGTGGGTTATGACAAAAGATACTGCAGTAGGAAACTGGAATATTGCTGATGCTGCAAGAGGTATAGGTGATGACGGTTCTAGAGGTCCAACTCTATATGCAGATTCAGATGCTCCAGCAACAGCAAATGGAACAACAGTTCTCAGAACAGCAACTGGTTTTACTATGCCATCAGGTGTATTTAGTTCATCAACCCATATCTACGTAGCCATACGTAGTGCATCAGCTACATCAATTACATATCCTAGCTCAGTGAAGTTCCAAGGTGGACTAGCTCCACAGACACCAGCTAACGGAGAGACAGACCTCTTAACATTTAGCACCAAGGATGGCGGTACAAGCTACACTGGTGTACACTCTATAGACAACGCAAGCTAATACTGGAAGGTGAAAGTATGGCAGACTTTAAAGTAAAGAATGGATTACAAGCAAAGCGGTACTTACAGACCACTACTGCTATATCTAATGCTGCATTAACTGTGACGTANAGAGTTACTGTAGCTAATCCAGGTTCAGGCAATAAGTATTACATAGATGGTGCACTCTTAACGAGNCTTACTCTCTATGAGGGTGTCACTTATATCTTTGATCAATCGGATAGCACGAATGCAAGCCACCCACTACGCTTCTCTGAGACAGCTAATGGTACACACGCTAGTGGATCAGCGTACACTACAGGTGTTACAACAGGTGGAACACCAGGATCAGCAGGATCGTTTACTCAGATAGTTGTAGCTAGTGGTGCACCTACACTNTACACATACTGTACTAATCACAGCAACATGGGTTTCACTACTACTACTGTAGCTTCTCTAGTTGTAGATCTAAACAAGGGTAACAACTTTAGCATTACACCTAGCGGTAATCAGACCTTTGCGTTTACTAACCCACCTGCCACAGGCAAGGCACAAGCTTTCTCTATTGAGGTTACAGGTGGCAGTAATGGTATGAGTGACATATTTAGCACTACACTCTACACAGGTACTGGTTCTTCTTTAGCAATTAACAACGGTATTAATCTTGCTAGTGACGGTGGCTTAGTTTGGACTAAACGTAGAAGTTCTGCAAACTCTAACTGGTTTTTAGACTCAGTTCGTGGTGGGAATCAGATATTAAGATCAAATACTGCTGAAGGGCAGTTTACTTCTAGTGGATTGGAGATTACTTCTTTTAACTCAAATGGGTACACTCTTGGTACTGCAGGTGATATTAATTCATCTAGTCAAAACGATGTCTCTTGGACATGGAAAAAAACAGCTAACTTTTTTGATATTGTAACTTATACTGGAACAGGTTCTGCACAGAATATTAGCCATAACTTAGGTTCAGTACCTGGTATGATAATAGTTAAGTGTACATCACATGCATCCTTAGATTGGTTGGTTTATCATAGAGGTGCAGATGGTTCTGCCCCAGAAGACTATGGTTTTTTGTTAAATGGTAACTATGCTAGACAGGATAGTTCAGGATACTGGAATGACACTGCTCCAACTAGCAGCGTTTTTTCGGTTGGAACTAATGGTAATGTAAACACTAATGGCAACTCCTACGTAGCCTACCTCTTTGCACACAACAGTACATCAATAAGCTGTGGAAGCTATACAGGTAATGGCTCTGCTACTGGACCTGTTGTTACCACAGGTTTTCAGCCCCAGTGGCTTATGTTTAAGTGTACTAGCAACGCTGATGATTGGGTAATAGTAGATGCTCAACGTGGCATTGATCCTGCTGGTAATGACATATTCTTAAAACCAAACACTACGGGTGCAGATTACGGATTTTTAGACGCTATTAGTGTAAGTTCTACTGGCTTTAACGTTACTGGAACAGACAACGTTGTTAATGGTAATGGACGAACATACATCTACATGGCTATAGCAGCAAATGCAGCAGGTAGTTTGACATGGCCTACAGAAGTGAAGTACCCTGCAGGTACAGCGCCAACTAGTCCTGCTTTAGGTAAGAAGGATATATTTAATTTTATGACAGTAGATGGTGGTACATCATATCTAGGTAAAAAAGCAGTGGAAGGATTATCGTAATGTCAGTGAGTAAAATGATAATGGGCCAAGCTGCTAATCGGTATGTAGACCCAGTGAATGTAGAGAATTTGTTCAGCACATTTTTATATAACGGAACTGGTTCTGCACAAACAATTACTAACAATATAGATCTTAGTGGCGAAGGTGGTTTGGTTTGGAGTAAAGCAAGATCGGCAACTAAAAACCATGCGCTTGTTGACACAGTTAGAGGAGCTAACAAATATTTAGAAGCTAACAATACTGTTGCTGAAGGAACTGCGACTAACATTGTTACAGCTTTCAATAGTAATGGTTATACAGCAGGTGGTGGTGGGTATGCAGGTGAAAATGGACTTGAATACGTCAGTTGGACATTTCGGAAGCAGGCTAAATTTTTTGACATTGTGACGTATAGCGGTACAGGTTCTGCTCAGACTATTTCACATAACTTAGGGTCAGTTCCAGGCATGATAATAGTTAAACTTACTAGCGGTTCTGATGCTTGGCATATATATCATAGAGGGTTAAATGGCGGTTCTTCTCCAGAAGATTATTATTTACAACTAAACAGCACCGATGGAGAGATTAATAATGCTTCTATATGGAACGATACCGCGCCTACTGACTCTGTATTCACTGTAGGTACTAACGGTGGTGTGAATGGCAATGGATCAACCTACGTAGCCTACGTTTTTGCACACAACAATAATGACGGTGGGTTTGGCTCAACTAATGACCAAGATATAATTAAGTGTGGGAGTTATACAGTATCTTCAACTGCAAATTTTGATGTTGAACTAGGTTTTGAGCCACAGTTCGTGATTGTAAAAGGAGTTTCTGGAGGGTCAATAAGTCAATACTATGATTGGCAAATTCTTGATTCAATGCGTGGTGGTTTAGATGTTGATAACAAGGCTACAGGTAATTTAGCAGCTAACGAAACTACATCAGAATCTGCAAACGCTTACAATAACGCAAGCTATGATTTACTACAACCTACGCCAACAGGTTTTAGGGTATCGTCTGCGTCTAGCGGTGCGGCAGTTACTGCTTCAAATGGTTATACCTACGTCTACATGGCAATAAGACGTGGCGATATGGCTGTACCTACTGATGCGACCAAGGTTTTTAAAGTAGATCAAGGACACGCATCTAATGTACCTAACTTTGAAAGTGGTTTTCCTGTTGACTTTGGACTACTTAGACAAACAAGTGCTGATGGTTTTCATTCTGCTACAAGACTTACTGGCCCTAAATATATGGATACAAATAGCACAGGAGCAGAAAGCTCTAACTCTAACTATGCATTTGATTTTCAAGATGGTTACGTAGGAAGTGCTTTTGGCACGTCTTATTATGCATGGATGTGGAAGAGAGCACCAGGCTATTTTGACGTTGTTTGTTACACAGGCACAGGAAGCGTAAGAACCGTAAGTCATAATCTTGGTGTTGCACCTGAGATGATATGGGTAAAAACAAGAAGTAATGCCGTTGGATGGGCTGTATATCATAGCAGTCAAGGGTTTAGTAAAGGTGGTAGATTAGAAACTACAGATGCTTTTGGTACAGAAACTAATAGAGTTACCGCAGCGTCTTCTGCTACATTTAGTGTGGGCACAGACGCTTATGTAAATGTTTCTGCAAGAACCTACATAGCCTTCCTTTTCGCTACCGCACCAGGTGTATCCAAGGTGGGAAGCTATACTGGGAATGGCGGTACACAAAACATAGATTGTGGCTTTAGCAGTGGTGCAAGGTTTGTACTTATCAAAAGATCAAGCAATGCCCAAGATTGGTATATTTTTGACTCTACAAGAGGAATTGTTGCAGGAAACGATCCTTATTTAAAGCTAAATACTACTGATGCAGAAGCAACAGCAGCAGATGAAATAGATCCATTATCTTCTGGGTTTACAATTCATCAGACAGGTTCTGCAGGTATTAATTTTAGTGGTCACACCTACATCTTCTACGCAATCGCATAATCAAACTCATTAGAAAGGATCAATCAGATGGGTGAATACAGACATAGAACAACAGAAGTAGTTAAGTCACAAGGAGCGTGGCGTAGCGACTATCCTAACACATCATTTCCTGCTGTGTGGTCTAAGCAAACATTAGACTATCTACAGTTAGACCCAGTGTTTGCCAGCCCTGCTGCTACAGTAACAGCGTATCAGACAAGTGTGCGTGACGGTGTAGAGCAAGATAGCAATGGTAACTGGGTTGAAAAGTACGTAGCTAAAGACATGTTCGCTGACACAACTGAGACAGACGAAGATGGTAACGAAACTACAACAACAAAGTCTCAACACGAAGCTGCATATCAAGCTACACTAGATGCAGCCACTGCTGTAACTAACAGAGCTACACGAGATACTAAGCTTGCAGAAACAGATTGGCATGGGATGTCAGACGTTACAATGTCTAGTGAGATGACTACGTACAGACAGGCACTAAGAGACTTACCAGACCACTCTAACTGGCCTAACTTAGAAGATGCAGATTGGCCTACAAAACCATAATTTACTTGACAAATAAGGATTTATGAGTTTAACTATGAGTGACATCAAGCTAACTCCAGAAGAAATAGAAACAATGCTAGACAACGCAGCTAGGCGTGGTGCTAAAGAAGCACTGCGTTCTATTGGGCTACTTGATAATGATGCACAAAAAGATATACTAGAGATGCGTAACTTAATAGAAGCGTGGCGTGACACACGCAGATCAATATGGTCAACATTAGTAAAAGTATCTACCGTTGGAGTCCTGACATTTATTGCAGGTGCGGTATGGATGACAATGGGTAAATAAGG
>PBTA01000034.1 GCA_002726395.1 Methanobacteriota archaeon
TGACCACGGTCAAGGCTCCAAACAGGATATTCTCCACCGATATTGAGAATTTGACCTTCAATAGTGGTGGCAAGATAATGCTCACAACAATTGCCACCTTTTGAGGCGTCAAATACTGCCCAAGACATATTAGTTGATTGATTGGTGTTAAGATCAACTGTGGTAAACGGTCTAGGATTCTCATGTTGCTGGTCATCGATCAATATGTACTCAGTCCAAATATTCTCAATGGTTTCTTGTTCAACCAATGATTCACCGTTGCTAAAACATCCTGCAAGTATTGTTGATAGTGCCAACAAAACCGACAAAGCCATTCTTCGCATGTGTGGATGGAATCAATCCTTATCTTTGAATCCGTCGTTGCTAGGATTTTAGTTGACAATAAAGTTGATCTTGGCCCCATCCACTTCAAACGACTCAGTGTTTTGGCTCGGCTTGGCATCACTTGGATGGAATGCTGCAGCACTAGCTCGGGTTTCTGTAACAATCCATTGGCGGTCCAATTCAAACAATACAGGGGCATTTTCTGTCCATACTTCAAGCTCAATAGTTGCCTCAATATCCAAGTCAAGGTCCTTACGCTTGGCTTGTATTCTACGAGTGATGTCTCTAGCCAGACCCTTGGACAACAATTCTGGAGTATCATTCATATCGAGTACTAAACTGACTTGATATGCCTCATCACCTTGACCAATTTGGATTGTCGATGCGGCAAATCCAGATTTCTCGATTCGCTTTACCTCGACGTCAGATGCTTCGATTTTGATGCCCATTATCTCTAATTCACCAGCTTTTATTTGTTGATACATTGCCACTGGGTCTGGTGCATTACGGATTTCTCCTGCAATAGCATTGACATCACCACGAGCTCTTGGGGCAAGGGCGCGGAAATTAGGTGCTAATTCGATCTGTTGGAAGCGGTCTAGGTCAGTTTCAACAGAGATGTTTTCGACATTCAACTCTTCGGCTAGTATTTCATGGAATTGCGCAAGGTCTGGTCCTGACACAATCCAGCCATCGCCACAAGGAAGTCGTTGCCTGCGTCCTGCATCAATACGGATACGACGACCGGTTTCTGCTAATTCTCTAACTAAGGCCATGGCTTCTTCTAAGGCCAAATCTTGTGGCGGTAGAGTTGCTGTTGCTTCAGCAGCAGCGTGGTCCCAATTATCAGCAGTTGCGCCTTCTAGGCTCCCTGGTGTCCCAAGCGGCCACGCGGCTTGGTGAACTCCTGTGCCAGCAAGATTTCGATAAATCACATCCACCATGAACGGGCTAACCGGTGCAACTAATCTACAGACAGTGGTTAACACTTCATGCAGGGTATTTTGACAAGATAATTTATCCTCATTAGCCGCCTCGTCCCACAATCTTCTTCTGCTTCTCCTAACATACCAATTTGATAGGTCATTAACAACGAAGTCTTCTAAATCACGGCAAGCTTTGTGGAAATTCCAAGTGGTGAAATCATGATGATAGCTCTTAGCAACAGAGGCAAGTCTTGACAAAATCCAACGGTCAAGAGCTGGTCGCTTTGAGGTATCAACACCGTTCGCCTCGGGGTCAAAGCCATCTAATGCGGCATAATCTGCGTGAAATTTGTAAATATTCCACAGGGTTAGGAACATTTTAGCGTAAGTTTCTCGAACTCCATTAGGGTCAAATTTGAGCGGACTCCAAGGTGCTCCTGCGGTAACCATGTACCAGCGAGTTGCATCTGCGCCTTCTCGATTAAAGTGATCCCATGGGTCAACTATATTACCACGAGACTTAGACATCTTCTTACCTTCAGCGTCAAGAATCAATCCTAATGATAGACAGCGTTTGTAGGCGGGTGAATCGAAAACAGTCGTTGAAACCGCCAGCAAGGTGTAGAACCAGCCTCTAGTTTGGTCGACACCTTCACAGATATAATCAACCGGGAAAGAGGCATTAAATGTCTCTTCACCATCAAATGGGTGGTGCCACTGAGCAAAAGGTGCACAACCAGAATCAAACCAACAATCCATGACAAATGGTTCACGATGCATTGGTTTACCATCATCACTAACTAGCGTAAATCCATCGACAATCGGTCTGTGCAAGTCAACATCGCTTGGGCATTCCGGATTGTCATAGCCAGCAGCCTTTGCTTTGGCAACTTCAGCCTGTAATTCCTCAATTGAGCCGACACATTTCATTTGTCCGTCTTCGCTGCGCCATACAGGTAGGGGAGTACCCCAATAACGTTCACGAGAAATTGCCCAGTCCTTGACATTTCTAAGCCATTCACCAAACCGTCCTTCGCCAACCCAATCAGGTGCCCATTCTACATCATCATTAAATTTCAATAATTGTTCTTTTACTGCAGTCATACGTACAAACCATGAATCCATGGCGTAGTAGAGCAGTGGATGATCGGTTCTCCAACAATGTGGATAGTCGTGCAGATATGCCTTTTCACGGTACAGCAAGCCACTATCGGGGCCTTTGCCATTACTGCCTTTGGGACTGGATAATAATTCAATAATTGTCTGGTCACACTCCTTGACATATCGTCCATCTAATTTTTGGTGTATTCCTGAAACAAATGCACCATCCATGCCAACCGTGTGGTATGCAGGCAATCCAACTTCCATTCCTAAATTATAGTCATCTTCACCATACATTACTGCAGTATGAACTACTCCAGTACCGTCGGTAGTAGTAACCCAATCAGCTGACAGAACAGTCCATGCAGTAGTTGAATCGCCACGGGGGACTGCTTCAGGGAATAGTGGTTCATAGGCGCGTCCAACGAGGTCGCTGCCTTGGAACTCTTCAATAATCTCGACNTTNTGCCTGAGTACTTCNTTCATCAAATCNTTGGCTAGAATCATGGTTTCACCAACATCAGCNCCACCAGCNCCAGACCAATTTGCCGCTACTTCTGANACCTTGACTTTGACATATGTTACATCAGGACCAACTGCTAGACCAACATTGCCAGGCAGAGTCCAAGGTGTAGTTGTCCAAGCTAGGATTGATGAGTCATCATCGGTGAGTTTGAATTTTACATAGACTGAGGGTTCCTCGACTTCTTTGTACCCTAGCGCCACTTCGTGGCTAGAATATGAGGTGCCGGTTTGGGGACAAAATGGTAGAACTTTGTGACCACGATAAAGCAACCCTTTGTCAAACATTTGCTTCAATGCCCACCAGCATGATTCGACATAATTATTGTCCAAAGTGACATATGGGTTGTCTAAGTCAACCCAATAAGCCATNCGCTCAGTCATCTCACGCCATGCACTTTCGTAGGTCCAAACAGACTCTCGGCATGCTTGGTTAAAATTATGCATGCCGTAGGCTTCAATGGCTTCGTTAGACATTAAGTCCATGCGCTTTTGTACNTCGATTTCAACTGGCAAACCGTGAGTATCCCAGCCACCTTTTCGCTCGACTAGGAACCCTTCCATGGACTTCCATCGGCAAACTAAATCTTTGTACGCTCTAGCGACAACATGGTGGATACCAGGTTTGCCATTTGCCGTTGGTGGACCTTCCAAGAAAATGAAGGGGGCGCCAGCTCTTCGGGAATCTATTGAATTTTGGAATGCATTTTCTTCACTCCATGTATTCAGTAAAGCGGTTTCAAGAGAAACTGCGTCAAGTTCACCGGCGGGTTTTGGCTTAGCCATGATATTGCGAAATCGGTTTTTCTCTTGAACCTCTCCCTTANAATCAAACATGTTTTGGAAATTAACGTCGATATTGCTCTTTTACCCGTTGTTGATTATATTTGCAAGGGTATGTTTGAAGTCCTTACAGGTCTACGGTAGTGCATGTCCGCAGTGACCACGTGGCGCAGTGCACTCTTCTTGGCAATTTTGATGGCTATAATGGGGCCATTACAAATGACCGGTAATTTGTCAGTAAATTCAGCAGACACAGAGGTTCTNAAAGAATCTAAAACAATNAGTCATTCAAGCACAGGCAGCGCAGAATTTCTTGGTCTCCTAGGTGATGAAATTGCTAATAAAGCCTTCACAGTAGATGTGCCAAGTGATGCTCCAATCACAGATTTACAATTAACTATCCAGCCGTCAGCCATGCAAACCCATTACGGATTTACTTGGGAAGGTGAATTGGCTTGGGATGTTCCAGATTCAACTATGAACGGTACAGTAGTAGAAATCGGTTCTTTAACAGGGTCAACGGCAGGGACGCTTTGGGATTTTAATTCTGGACTACAAGGTTGGACTGTTTCAAATCCAACCTTTGTCGGCCACTGGACAAATTCATGCGGATTTAATGGAACCACTGGCGGTTCACTAAAAACTCAAGCGAACTATAACGCTCCTCATTATGCAACTTCACCAGTAGTGAATTTAGCTGGAGCTCCAAGTATGCCGCTTACCGCCTGGGTACTTCAAGGCGGTACCGGTTGCGGTGAAGAGCCAGATTCGACTGAGGATTTACAGATACAATACAAAGATGTCAATGGAAATTGGGTAGTAGTAAATACCTGGCCAGGAGCACCTTATGGGCCACACTCACCACAACAGTGGAGTACTAATTTACCGGCAGCTGCTCTGCACGCGACCAGCCAAATTAGAATAAGCCAAATCANCGGTAGTGGTAGTGGAGCAACATGTTGTGATTTTTGGTTCGTTGATGACGTTAACTTAGCTTCACCGCCTGAATCACATTGGGTCAGTCCAACAATTGGTTGGGGTAATGGGGCAACCCAACCNGTGTCTAGAAGCACATATGCACCGCTTCATCTGGACCTCGACATTCCATCTGGTGCTTTCTTGAACTGGACTATTTTAGATGATACTGGTAACGAAATAATGGGTGCTCATGGCAGCAATGATGTGACGATTCCGCTTAACATGGTGGATTATGAAATGTATCCACTTGTCCGTGTGAAACTCGAATTCAGAGGTTCTCCAACCGGTACTGGAATCCCGTTTGTGCATTCGATTAGCGGAGACGGTCAAATGATGACTTCGTTTAGAGGTGGCGTAGCAGATTTAAACTGGGATCAGGGCTGCATGCGTGGTGGATTAGTGACATTTAGCAAGGGCGTTGTGGCAAGTATTGATTGTAATCTCACATCTCCTTGGATGATGCCATCATCACCAACTAAAGTGATTTCTGGCAGTTCAGACATCATTGACGGCCAGTTACAAATTAGATACGATATGTTTGGTAACTGGACAAATGTATCATCAACAACCTTCACCGAATCACCAGGTGACACAATTTATCGTTACCAGTTTAGAATTATTCATGATGGAAGTAATAGTAGCCAATGGAGCAGCAAGATGTTATCTTGGACTCTGCTTGGCGGAAAACATCCTGCCCAGCCGGCTATAGACTTCAATGAAGATGGATTTACCGAATGGGGTGGCAGTGATGATCGAGTTGGCTCGTGGGGTTGGCAAGACCGCTTTGAAAACGGGGAAGATAGAATCTCCGTTAATCCAGGAATTTCTGGAACTGCATCAACTACAGCTTGGATGCCCCGAGATGGCGCAGAGAGCTTCTCAGTNGGGGTATTTGCTGAAACAGGCGTTCTAACAGGATTGTACATTCGAGTCGGTAATCAACTGATTGCCAATTATTCATATGATGCAGTTGACAGTGCCTATGTGACATTAAACGAATCTCAACTTTATGCGTTAAGTTATGCCGCTTCTACTGCCTCTAGTGTAGGCTTTTTAGGAGCAAATTTTGTCGAAGTCGATTTTGAAGTGACTGGTTCTGGTGGAATGAAAATGGCAGGTTTGTCCATACCATACTCAGTTTCAATGAGTATTGATTCAAACCAACAATCCCCAATGGTACTAGGCATAAACGATGCAAGGTCTACACTTTCGCCAGTGGGCGGACAACATCAAATTCCGATTCCATTTATCGCTGATTCAGCGGGTGGACTGCTAGTAACACTTGANGGCGTAAACTATTCTTCAGATGTGGAAATAGTTTCTTCTTATATGGAAGATGAAGTCGATGTTTTGACTCCAAGCCAACAATGGCACACAATGCATACTTCATTCAAAGTAACTTCGTCGACTGCAGGATTAGTTCGTCTCGATGTAGTTGGCAGCAATCATCATGCAACTTGGTTGGTACCAACTGGGGGCGGTAGTCCTGTTGGTCAAGGAGANAGCGAGTATATTGAATTACATCCAACAGATTGGTTAGAGTTTACTCAAAATGGTGATGCGATTGATGTGGCGGTAAAATACCGTATTGAGCCTGGCTGGGATGACGAAAGTTACGTTACCGCTTCAACTAGATTAGTACTTGGCAATGGTGTTGTTTCAATTCCTGCATCTCATTCATGGGGCAGCCTCGATGGAGCATCAAAGGCCTTAGAAAATGATTTAGAGATCAAATCGGTAACCTTTATCACCGATCTTGGCGAATTACCTTCAGACGAATATTATTTACCTGCAGGGCAAGAGATTGACATCTCGATTGATGTAGGATTTGAAGGTCTTACAGGAATCGATTCCTTTGCTCCAGGTGATGCAGTGGTCAGCCTATATCATGGTTCAACTGAAATTGCTAATACCACTGTACTTGATGAAGATACGTGGAACTTTACCGATGTAGTACCATTTACCAACGGCGTATTAGACTGGAAAATTGAGGTTGTTCCGCTTGACGGTAGCGGTACAACTGCAGATGCATTATTTGAACGATCATTCTTTGCCGATTCGGTTTTCCCATCGGTTTACTGGTCAAGCGTTGCGGCATACGACCACCGCNCCCCATCATCAACCCAAACAATTCAAGTGCAAATCACCGACCAACCATTACTGCCTTCCAACATTGAAGCCATGGTTTGGCGAGAATGGATTAACGATTATGATATGAATGGTCAACCAAGTTCAGATGAATATTCGTCCTTTTCCTCCGTGTTACTGCCAAATGACTTAACTGCGTTTGTGGGGCAATATACCATTTTGCTGGATGATAGTGGAGGAGCAATTGGCGATAAAGTAGCGGTCTACCTAACTGGTAATGATGCTGCAGGTCATCCATTAGAACAAAATGGTACTGGTCAGGAAGGCGACCATTTGTTCATGTATCAACTGAAAGCAGACGGGCCNCCATCTATTCCAACTGCCGCATTTTCATGGGATGGAGGCAGACAAACATGGCTGCACCCAATGATTGAGTATGAATTTGATGTGCTGATGTCAGAACCAAATGGCGGTTCAGACCTATCTACTGTCGAGGTACAATTGGCATCTCAGCAGAACAGCGATCCACTACCAATTTCTTGGAATTTCATTACCGGTAATTGCACTACAACTAGTCCCCATTTGGTAATCGATGATTGCGATATGATTGGTCAAAACGGGCCTGCTGGTCCGTATGAAATCGATTTGGCATTGAATGTCAAATTCCATTTGTTGTGGACTATTCCTGATTTGGGTGATACCAAGCGTGAGCCGAAATTAATCGTTATGGATAGGGCAGGCAATACAGATCAACAAGCATTCCCAACACTTAGGTGGCGGTCTTCTGGCGATATGTACATCCCAGATGAAACAATTCAATTGTTTATCAATCAAGGGACAGTAGTNGAAGACGGTGCAAGAATTGCTCCTAGCAGTTCATTTGAAGTCTCAGGCGATGTTTTATTCAGTGAAACCAATACACGGCCGGATTTTGATTGTCCAGTAACGGTAAATTTTGATGGTATCACTTATCCAGTCACCGCACTGGATGGTGCATGGACTGCAGTTGTAACTGCATCGGAAAGCTCAGGCAAGAAGGCGTTGACATGGGGTGTAGATTGCTACTCTGGTCAAGGTGATGATGTAACTGATGAATCTGACAATAGATGGATATTAGTTGATGGAACAGGGCCAAATCCAGTAGAGATAATCAACCCTAGACCTAACACAATTCTTGATACTGAGGTATATGAGGTNAGAGTAGCGATCGATGAAGAAGGTGGCTTAGACCTAGACTCATTACAACTTGAATGGTGGGTTGAGGATGCCATCACTGGAGATAGACTAACCACAGGTTTCGAGCCGATGACTCTTGAAGGGACTGATATTTCAGGAACACAATTAGAGGTCTATGCTGAGATTGACTTGTCCGGTATCACCGATACAATGATTCAAAACCGACTAATTTTATTCATCAAGGTCAATGGAAGAGACCTTGCCGACAACTCTGTTCAAGGCATGAATGGAGCGCCTTCAGGTGGAGAAATCGCTCAGTGGGACTTAGAATGGCTGAGGCCGGAATTTAGTATTGGACCCCTAGACGTATCATATACCAGATTAATCATTGAAGTTGGTCAATCAACNTCAGTTCAAGCATTGGTTGATAATACTGGTTCACTAGATGGGACAGTCGATGCAACTGTATATGTCGTTAAATTAAACGGCACGAGAGATGTTATACAACGTCCAAGTATTGATATTCCTGCTGAAGGAAAAGGACTGATAACCGTTGACTGGGCTCCAACTTCACAAGGTATTCAGTGGATAGAAGTAGAACTAGACAACGGTCAAACTTCTAAAGGCCCAACAGTAGACGTTAGGCCTGCCAGAGACCAAGGATTCGTCGAGAATCTATTTGGCGATGTCAATCCAGTTATCGGTTCAATTGTAACGCTTATTTTTGTCTCTATTATTGCCACAGGATTACTGTGGGCGCGTAAAGCAACTAGAGGCAAAGGTGCACGTTCAGAATATGATTGGGATGAATACTCTTCAGAAATGGAAGATGATGAATATGATGACTATGAAGAAGATGATGCAGATNATTATTCTGCCAAGTCATCCCAGANTAATCAAGAAATTCAACCNGCATCTTCACTTGGTGCAGCAGCAGCCGCACTGGGAGTCGCAGAANCCACAACAGCAGCAGAACCAGAAACAGATTGGGTAATGGGTGCTGATGGCTACTGGTGGTACCATGACAAAGATACTAATGAGTGGTGGTACAAGGATGANAATGGCGACATTGTCCAATTCAGTTGACCAAGGTGAGAACTTTGCCCAGATTTATCGGATTACTACAAGTAGACTCTACAGTCGGTAATCTNACTGGTAATGCTTCTCGTATTGAGCGCTTAGCAAGTATTGCCAAGGAACATGGGGCTGCAATGGCAGTCAGTACCGAATTAGCAATCAGTGGATATCCTCCAAGAGATTTGTTATTACAACCAGACTTCATCAATATGTCCTTTGACAAAGCTACATCACTAGATGTTGAAATCCCAGTATTAGTCGGCACTCCAGTGCCAACCGANGACAGCCGCAGTCTACCTGCTAACGGCGTAGTCCGTTCTGGTTTACTTCATGCTCAACCAAATGGCGAAAACACCAATCGAATTGTCGCTAAAAAGCAATTATTACCATCTTACGATGTTTTTGATGAAACACGTTACTTCCATCCTTCTAACCGTTCAGGGATTTGTCGAGCGATTGGCGGTATGGACCTTGGCGTAACGATTTGTGAGGATGCTTGGCAAATCGCCGGATTAACTCCTTCATCATATGGGCAAGATCCAATACAAAATCTAGCCGAGTGGGGTCGCCAAGGAGTAACACTTGATGCTACTGTTAACCTCTCAGCATCCCCGTATCATGCCGACAAAGTAGGCTCGCGGATCAAGGTTTG
>PBTA01000035.1 GCA_002726395.1 Methanobacteriota archaeon
CGCAATGCGCCATAACAGCTGACAAATTGCTTTGGGTTCCTGAAGGGAAAAAAGCACCTTCTTCTTTTCCCAAAAGAGATGCTAACCGCTTTTCTAGAAGGTTTACGGTTGGATCTTCACCATACACGTCGTCTCCAACGATAGCAGTAGCCATTGCCGTTCTCATTCCTTCATCAGGAGAAGTAAATGTATCGCTTCTAAGATCACATTCCCATGTTTGATTTCTTATCGAATTATACTTGTTCAACTGTAAACCTCTTTAGCCATACTATAAATCACGAGGATGATTTACACCATCAAAGTTTTTAATAGCTCCCTTATAATCTGCGATATTGAAATCATCAATGCAAGCTACATTTATACAAATCTTACCTGGGTTATTTCTACTTTTATGATGGGTATGAGTGCCACATATTATGCAAAAGAAATGCGGAGCTTCAGTGGTATTAAATATATATTCCGTAACAGACTCAAACCCTTCGACTACAGTTACATTTTCCTGAGGCACACAAATCATGCCGAACCCCTTACTTTTACTGCATATCGAGCAATTACATCTTACAATCTCTGATAGGGGTTTCTTGAGATCGATGTTTAACCTTATCGAGCTGCAGTGGCAGGAGGCGTTGAGTTTTGTTAAGTTTTCAACCATTATTTCTGTAGATCTTAATACAACTTAGGCTGAAATTAGACGTAATCATCCACAAGTACATCTATATCAATCCAAATATCCATTGTTGGATAGTGTAGCATGCTCTGAAACAGCCCATCAAATTAATCTCTTCATATTGCTAAACTTTGTTCCAGATAACGATTTTATTTTAGTTTGTTACGGACTAGATCTTCTAGACGCTTGGAATATATCAAGCGCTCCTCTTTTGGCATATTTTCAATTTGTGTTACCAGAGCCACCCGTGCCGAGCTCGGTTTTGATTTTGAGTGTTTTGTTTGCTCATCTAATAAATCTTCAAAGGCCTTTCGGTCAAAAGGGACCTTTTTTAGAATTTTCACTGCGGAGCTGTAGCTTGAGTGCTCTTTAGCTCTAATTATTTTTCGACTATCTTTGTTTCCAGAAAGTTTTTTTCTGAGTACTTTTTTATCTTCAAAGTTCAGTGCTCGCATGTAAAGATAACCGGAAGTACGATGTTTTGCCACCGGTCCTTTGCCTACTCGTAACATTGCTCCGCCAAACGCACCAACTATTAGAAGGTTTAAGGCAAGAGATATTCCAAATAGGATTTTCCAAAGATTTCTTGATTTCAAATCTGTTGAAGCTGACATTAGATATCCTCAAATAGTTCGTTCATTTCAAAAAATGAACCTGTAAAGTTTATTTCATCAAAAGTATTAATATTTAAAATACTCGCTAAAGGTTGGGACCAATCTGGTGAATAAAACCCAATACAAGCACCTATCATGAGGGATGCTACAAAGCCCACAGTTGACGGAAATCTAACTAGATCTTTTAAAAAATTCAGTGTATTCCTCAACCAAGATAAGTTTTGAGGAAAATCAATATTATCATATATTTTTTCTGCGTCTCTTAAAATGCGTGCCTTTAAATTTGAATTAACTCCAGGGGGAGCAGTTCTAGCTGCTTTGAAGAAGTCAGAAAGTTCGTCTTTGGAGCTGCGCTTATCTTTAACCATGATTATATCCTAATTCTGATTTGTGACTTTGCAAAATTTTTGTCAATTTGCGTTTTCCTCGTGCTGTGAGACTTTCAACCGCTTCAACACTTATTTCCATAATCTCTGCAATTTCTGGATTGGTTAGCTCATCAATATGCCGTAACTGCACAGCTAGACGCTGACTTTCTGGCAAATTGGTCATTGCAGTATAAAGAGCTTTTTGACGAATCTCCTCTTCAATCTTAGAAGTAGGGGATTGGGATTCATTAGTCGGTTCTTGCACACTAACCATCCCTTCTAGGGTCGCGCGTCGATATCGATCTTTACACAAGTTACTGACTACACGGTAGAGCCAAGTGGAAACTTGTGCCTTATCTTGTTTCCAAATTGGTGCAATTTTCCATAATTTTAAAAAAGCCTCCTGGGTGACATCTTCAGCATCTGCTATGTTTCCTAACCTATAATAGGCGTGTGCGTGAATTTTTGGCATTAGTTGTTCCGTGAGTTGCTGGGCCGCCCCGCGATCTCCTTTTGCGAAAGCGGCTAATAAAGCATGATCAGTGTATTTTTTTTGCAAGCCCTTAAACATTTAGTTGTTCCAATTAGTCCTGCATTAAAGTGATACACATATTTGTATAAACAGCACCTATCTTTTAAACATATTTTTTTTNGCTAATTGGGCTTCCTCTTTACTGATAAATCCATCAAGATCTNTATCCAAGCGATAAAACATTCTGCTTAGTTTCCATTGCTGACTTTTTTTAAGTTCTGTAAAACTAAGGCTACCGTCGCCGTTAGCATCCAGTTTTTTTATCATTCGTTTAGCAAAAAGATCTGCTCGTTTAGCGTGCTGGTGCATTAGCTCTTGAGTGCTCACCATTTTATCACCATTAAGGTCCATCGACTGAACCATGGAGTCTCTTTTTGTTTTTATCTCCTCTATCGATAGTTTTCCATCATTATTGATATCCAAGTTTTCAAATATTGGAGAGCTAAGTATTTTCATGCTATCACGGTTTTTTGCAATGGATACATTCCCCATTGAAAGCGCTACTAATAAGGCAATTGAATATTTAAGTTTTTTTGACATTTTATAACTCCTTTATATGGTCTGAATTGCCAACATTTTGTTGAAGATGACTATTAAACGTATGAGAAGAAAAATTCCGTCGCAAATTTCTTAAAAATTTTAAAAAACCATTGAAACTACATCAAATAAGACAAGAAAATCAAAAGTTCACTGATCTATTTAAAATTTTGATGTGGTGAGAAAAACTCAATCTTGCATTTTCGGTTTTCTCCAACCATGCGCTTGCGCTTCTTTTTCAGAACAAAACCACCGCTCTCCCTTTGAGGTTGATATTTTGGTTTTAAAGTAACTTTTTGTGTTTGG
This sequence comes from Methanobacteriota archaeon, assembly GCA_002726395.1. Taxonomy (GTDB): domain Archaea; phylum Thermoplasmatota; class Poseidoniia; order Poseidoniales; family Poseidoniaceae; genus MGIIa-L1. The sequence continues at coordinate 3,025 of PBTA01000035.1, forward strand.
AAGGTGATAGATTTTTTCTCCGTTGGAGGAAATATTCCCCTTTATGACACAACCGTTTTTTTTGATGGCTTTTACACGGATGCCCTTCCGCCAATCCCAGGGCTCAACAAACACACCCTGCCAAATGCCAACTTTGTTTTCTGATGCTAATTTTTCATAAATAATGTAATCTTTTGAATATTCTGAGTATGCTAATGCCCAGCCATTTTCTACCAAATTCCTATTGATGTTTATTTCTCCAACATAGCATACAGCTATTGAGCGACCATAACGATCCTTTGAAGATATCTTACAAAGCAAGGAGGGCGTAGAAACACCTTCTAATAGCTTCTTTAAGTGTTCAGTTGCTTTTTTACCACATGGCCAGGCTTCTTCTTCAATATAACAAGATTGTTCTGTTTCAGGTGCATCTATCCCATGGAGACGAATTTTTTCTTTGTTTAAAATAATTGTATCAGCATCAACAACTTTTATTTGGCCCAGAGCTATTGTGATAAAAAAAAAATAAGTAAGAATACCGCCTATACTATAAAGAAGCGAAATATATACCCAGTATTTTTTTTTCATATTTATTAGTTTAACCCTCTTTCAAAAATCCATCTCATTGAATTTGAGAATTCATAATGACAGATGCCTAAAGTTTTTAGAATTCATTATTCTAAAAATATCAACTACTCTGTTCTTAACGTGAATATGCGGGAATGTGATCTATGGCAAAGAGCTGTGCTGAGGCAACGATTGAGCTTTTATCAAAGTATGGGGTAACAACGATTTTTGGAATCCCTGGGGTTCATACTCTTGATTTTTGCCGTGCCTTAACAGACGATGTCGACGTTCCAAATAAAATAAGGCATGTCCAGGCTAGAAATGAACAAGGAGCTGGATTTATGGCTGAAGGTTGGGCAAGAGCTACCGGTGATGTTGGAGTAGCATTAGTTATATCTGGACCAGGTGTAACAAACGCATCAACGGCACTTGGTCAATGTTATGCTGACTCTTTGCCAATGCTCTTGATTTCAGCAGAACCTGTTAGTACGAGTCTAGGAAAGGGGCAGGGGGTTTTGCATGAAATAACGGAACAAAAAAAAGTTACAGAGCCTCTAACAGCTTTTTCAGAAACAGTTAAAAGACCCCGTGATGTGCCAATCCTATTAGCGCGAGCCTTTGCAATTTTTCGAAGTAAACGACCCAGACCAGTGCATATCTCGATCCCAATAGATATTCAGGCACAATCAGTCAGCACTGACTGGGAGCCATCTAAGATAGTATCCTCTGGTGAAGTAAGTGAAGAGGACTTGTTGAATGCTGTTAGTCTGATATGTGAAAGTAAAAAAGTTGTGTTAGTTCTGGGAGGGGGTGCGTCTGAGGCTGGAGACGAAATTCTCGAATTGGTGGATGGTCTTGGAGCTATAGTACTCACCACTACAGCAGGAAAGGGCGTGATTGATGACAATCATCCACTGACTATTTCAGGGGGCACGGTTCGAGCTGAGGCAAGGGAATATCTTTCGAAAGCTGATTTAATTATAGCTATTGGTACCGAACTAGCTGAAACAGACAACTATATCGGGAGATACTTGATAACTGGAAAAATAATCAGAGTTGACATTGATAGAGGAAAAATAAATGACCACTACCCTGCAACGATTGGACTTGTGGGCGAAGCTAGCAAAATAATTCAGAGACTTAACTCTAAGTTAAATATTTCTGTCTCTACAAAGCTAAGCAACAGAGCTAAGAGTGAGGTGATTAAGATCAAAAGAAAGATAGACAATAATCTTACTAACAGTGAGAGGCGGCATAAGAAACTTCTCAATATATTGCGGAAAATAGCGCCTCCAGAAACAGTATTTTCGACTGATGCCTGTCAATTGTCTTATACAGGTGTCTTTGAATTCAATACTCCAAAAGCACGAAAATGGCTCCATCCGGTTGGTTTTTGTGCTCTTGGCAATGCTTTACCTAACGCAATAGGAGCAAAGATGGCACTACCGATGATGCCAGTTGCTGTTTTGGTTGGTGATGGCGGTTTTATGTTCTCCATGCCAGAGATACTTACGGCAAAAGAACAAAATTTATCAATACCCATAATAATTTGGGAAAATGGAGGTTTTAAACAAATAAAAGATGATATGAATNCTTCGCACATTGATCCTATCGGAGTAGAAGGTCTTAATCCAGACTTTGCAAAACTCGCAGATGCTTGTCACTGCAAGTCAGCTTACGCTAATAGTGAAGGTCTTTTTATAAAATCTTTTGAAGATGCTTTGTCTTATTGTGGTCCAACGATAATCGTTGTAAAAGAAAATGATGACTGGCTGGACTAAGGCCTGGAAGTAATTAACTAAGTCCTTTGGATTACAATAAAATATAATCAATCATGAAACGCAATAACAGTCCTTGTATAGATATTTGCCAGTTTTCAGGAAAAAATGGATGGTGTAAAGGGTGCGGCCGAACGCGTGAAGAGGCAAGAAAATGGAGATCTATGAAACCTTTTACCAAAACAGCCTTACTTAAAGATCTTACGAGGAGAATTGCTGTGATAAAGCGTGAGGATAGTAACTAGAACTTTTTTTATTATTGCTTATCCAAGAGAAAAAACTTGCTTGGTAAGAAGAAATTTGTTGAATAGTTAATACTTCGTAAAAAAAATATTTTGATGTTATGTTATGTTATATAATAACATGTTGGACAGTATATTTTATTTTAATAATCAAGAGTTATTTTTATATGAAAACTAAAATAAACGTAAATTATATCGGCTCAAGCTTTGATCGACATAACCATGAAATTTGTAACGAACATTACACAAATAAAATGGAGAAATACTGTGATGAAAACAGTTTAAAACTGACTCCCTTGAGGCGAAAAGTATTTGAAATTCTGATTAGAGATCATAAACCTCTTGGTGCATACCAAATTCTTGCAATTTTAAAAAAAGAAGGTTTTGCTTCTTCGCCCCCTATTGCTTACAGGGTATTAGACTTCTTGGTTGAAAAAGGATTTGTACATAAAATCCAAGGATTAAATTCATTCATCGCGTGCTCTTTTGCTGGCTGTGAGCATCTTCCTGCGTTTATTATTTGTCGAAAATGTGACAACGTTGCAGAGATAAAAAGCGAAAATACCTTCCCGCCTGCATCTGACACTGCTTTAGATTTTAAAATTGAAGAAGCGATGATTGAAATCTTAGGTATATGCCCAGCATGTGATGTTTCGAGGGTTATATGATGCTTATTGGTGGCTCTAAACCTAAAACAAATTTAGATATGGTTCGGAAAATTAAAGGAGCACTTGAAAAGGCTCTTTCTTTGCCTGATTCTGCAACTATCTCAATCACAGAGTTAGCGTGCTTAGAAAAAGGGTGTCCCCTAGTTGAAACAGTAGTGACATTGCTACAAGCTGGGTCAAGTCCATTACAACACAAATTTCATAAACCAGCTAGCGAATTTATAGCAGCTGACTTGATTGAAGTCTCAGTTCGCTGGGGGTTCCCACTGGATGCTGATTTATTTAACAATTCTGATAAGGAGAAATAAATGAACACACCGCAAAAGGTTCCCGTAACAATCCTCACAGGATTTTTAGGATCAGGGAAGACAACGCTACTTAACCGGATATTGAGTGAGGAGCATGGAAAGAGAATTGCAGTCATTGAAAATGAATATGGCGAAGTTGGGATTGATCAGGCGCTAGTAATAGACGCTGAGGAAGAAATCTTCGAGATGTCGAATGGCTGTATNTGTTGTACTGTCAGAGGNGACCTAATNAGAGTTTTAAATAACTTAATGAAGCGCCGTGATAAGTTNGNCTATGTATTAGTNGAAACNACAGGTCTCGCAGATCCGGGGCCAGTTGCACAGACATTTTTTATGGATGAGGATATNAGCTCNGAGTATGCTCTTGATGGGATNGTTACCTTNGTCGATGCCTTTCATATAGANCAGCAACTTGGTCGTAGTGACGAAAGTACTGAACAAATAGCTTTTGCGGATGTTGTTGTTTTAAATAAAACAGATCTTGCAAGTAGTGATGGTCTCGATGAAGTAGAAACGCGCATACGTGAAATGAACAGAATGACAAAGATTNTTAGAGCTGANAATGCCGAAGTGCCGGTTGATACGGTACTGAATCTGAGTGCATTTAATCTTGATCAAGCTCTGGAGCGTCGCCCTACATTTCTTGAACCGGAGTATCCATTTGAGTGGACAGGAGTGTATTCAGTAGATCCCGGTGAGTATAAGCTTCGGTTTGATGAAGGTCCTGACCCCTCTATGTCGCTGGTGATAATGGCGGATCAGGAAACGGATGACACTGAGTTAAGAGAAAATGCTGAAAAATGTGTCCGACATTATGCTGAAGATGGGAAAAGTGTGTCACCTGATGAAACAATTCCAGTTGGTGAACATATTGAGTTGGACCTTTCTTCTGATGGCANCAAGTCATTTAATATTCTGATTGAAAAACCAATGCAAATTGGGCTTTTTGCACAGCATACAGCAGAAGAATTCAATATAGAGTTAGTGAAAACAGGTAGCGAGGTTGCTATTCCAGCAATCGCTGAAAGAACCTGGGTTGCTCAGCATGAACACGATGATGAAGTCGGCTCTATCGCGATAGAAAAAGATGGTGATGTGGATCAAGAAAAACTAAACAAATGGCTTTCAAAGGTNTTAGGAGAAAAAGGTATCGATATTTTTCGAATGAANGGGTTCTTAAGCATTTCAGGTGACTCCCGTCGTTTTGTGTTTCAGGGCGTACATATGCTTTTTGATGCTAAGCCTGACAGACCGTGGGATGATTTGCCACGAAGAAATCAATTAGTATTCATCGGTAGAAATCTAGATGAAGAGGAGATGCGTAAAGGCTTTGAAGAGTGTCTGGTGTGAGTGCTCAATCTATGGGGGCCCTTCGTAGCGGGTGGTCCGCTACGGTTGATGATTGTGCTATATCCGGAGGATGGACCTCGGATGGAGAAGAATTCATCGTTGCAGATGCGGCTGGGGGCGTGACCGTCTTTGATGGAAAGCGTGGCGACCTTAAATGGACGGAAAAACAGGCACATAATAGCGGTACTCTTGCTACATCTATTCACCCGAGTGGAAAAAAATTCGTAACCACTGGACAGGATGGTCAACTTATAATTTGGAAAGCAACCAAGCCTGAAAAAGAAAAAGTGATAGATATTGGGAAAGGATGGGTTGAAAATGTTTGCTGGTCACCAGATGGAAATTTTATCGCCGCTTCACTATCAAAGACTGTTTATGTATATTCTGCGACAGGTGAAGAAGTCTGGAGAACGAGTGATCATCAAAGTACTGTGAGTACAATGACTTGGTCGAACGCAGGCGAATTAGCGACCGCTTGCTACGGTCAAGTACAATTCCTTGATGGTATAAATGGAAACGTAATCCAAAAGTTAGAATGGAAAGGTTCCCTAGTTTCTTTAGCCTTGAGTAATGACAGCGACGTCGTAGCCTGTGGTAGCCAAGATAATTCTGTTCACTTCTGGCGTCGCTCAACGGGCAAAGACTCAAAAATGTCGGGATATCCTTTTAAGCCCTCTGCATTAGCATTCAATAACAAAGGAACGTATTTAGCGACCGGCGGTAGTGAAGCTGTTACTGTATGGAATTTCGAGGGAGATGGTCCAGAGGGCACTAGCCCGTTAGAACTGGATTATCATGCTGATGCAATAACGTCGCTCTTATTTTCGAACAACGGTAACAGACTAATTTCCGGGTGTCGTAGTGGAATGGTTGTTTTATGGGAGGTTTCACCAAACATCAATAATGCCAAGTTAGGTGTTGGCCAA
>PBTA01000036.1 GCA_002726395.1 Methanobacteriota archaeon
GCAAAGGGTACAACTCGCGACCTTTTAACTTGGGTTAATGAAAAACATTATGAAAAGTCAGGTGCGAGCTTTCAAAAATATCATGCTGAAAAATTTAACAACCGCAGAAAAAACGAGAAATAAGAATAAATTCAATGCTTTGAATTTATTCTTGCGATTCCATAATTTCTTGCTAACGTATCCAACAAGGTAAATATAAATTCGGAGGGAATATGCAACGTATAGCATTAGCGTTTTTTATTACGATAATGACTGCAGCTTCATCTTTTTCCGAGGTCGTAAAACCTAGTGAAGTTGTTTTCCAAGATGGTGCGGTCATGGAAAGCTTGACTGCGCAATTGGGCGATCCTGCAAGTGGAAGAAAAATATTCATGAACAGAAAGCAAGGTAATTGCCTTGCATGCCATATGAATTCTGAAATGCTTGATCAGTCTTTTCACGGTGAAGTTGGCCCGGTCTTAGACGGTGTTGCTGATAGGTGGGAAAAGGCTGAATTAAGAGGAATGCTGGTAAACTCTAAAATGATGTTTGAAGGCACCATAATGCCGGCGTTTTATCGTGATAGCGGATACTCAAGGAACTTAAAAAAGTTTGTTGGTAAAACGATTTTGAGCGCTCAACAAGTGGAAGATGTTCTCTCCTACCTTTTGACACTTAAAGAAAACTAAAATGGGTGATTTACATGCACATTTCTCGTAGAAATTTAATTTTGACCGCAAGCTCTGCTTTAGCCATAGGATCGATATGTGGCTCGCAAGCTAATGCATCGCTTGTCGATGAACATACTAGTGCTTTTACAGGCGGTGCTGAACTGGGTACAGGTGTAATTGAGCTTGACGCACCTGAAATTGCAGAAAATGGTAATACCGTTCCAATTTCTGTCTCTGCTCCTGGAGCGGTCAGCATTATGCTACTTGCGGCGGGCAATCCGGTTCCAGCAGTCGCAACGTTTAACTTTGGCCCACTTAGTGCTGCAAGGTCTGGTTCGACTCGTATAAGATTGGCAAANTCNCAAGATGTGATTGCTGTCGCAAAAATGGAAGACGGTACNTTTCAAACAGCGCAAGCCACTGTNAANGTGACTATTGGTGGCTGTGGTGGTTAGAAGAGGAGATAAATAATGGCAAAGGGAGTTAAACCTAGAGTCAAGGTCCCTAAAACGGCATCTGCCGGGGAAACAATTGTTATTAAAACACTGATCAGCCATAAAATGGAATCTGGCCAGCGTAAGGATTCAGATGGAAATAAAATACCACGGTCCATCATAAATCGGTTCACGTGCGACTTTAACGGGCAAAGCGTTATCGATGTTAATTTAGAGCCAGCAATTTCAACAAACCCTTACTTCCAATTTGAGTCTGTTGTTCCAGAAACTGGAGAGTTTAAATTTACGTGGTATGACGATGACGGCTCGGTATACGAAAAAGTTAAATCAATTTCAGTGACATAATTTGATTTAGCAGGAGGAGATAATTATGAATTCGTGGAAACTCTTAATGGCATCCACCATAACCNTTGCTGCTTCTNTTGCGGCAGCTAATGAAGANGCAAANCTATCAATTGAGGGATTAGATATACCTGTACGAGTGTCTGTNCAATCTCANACNCCTGAAATCGATGAAGTTCGTTCTGGATGGACATTTCGCAAAAGCGAAACGCAAGATCTTCAAAGGGACGACTTTGATAACCCCGCTTTTGTGTTTGTTGATCAAGGCATAGATCTTTTCGACAAAATAGATGGAACAGCGGGGAAATCTTGTTCAAGCTGCCACTCCGATATGAACAGTTTTAAGGGTTTACGAGCATCCATGCCGAGAATTGCGAATGGTCAGATTGAAACGATGGAAGATCTGGTGAACGGTTGTAGAACGGAGCGCATGGGTGCGGAGTCGTGGAAATGGTCTTCTAAAAACATGACTGCNGTGACTGCGCTGATTGGTTTAGAATCTCGTGGTATGCCCATAAAAGTTAAAATGGATGGTGATGCTGCTGAGTTTTGGCAAAAGGGNAAGGACGTTTACTANGCTAGAGTTGGACAACTTGATATGTCGTGCGCAAATTGTCATGAAGAAAACTATGGCAANATGATNCGTGCGGACCACTTATCGCAGGGACAAATAAATGGCTTTCCAACCTATCGGCTGAAAAATGCAAAATTGAATTCAATTCACGCGCGGTTTAAAGGTTGTATGAAAAATATTCGTGCTACGCCTTACAAGGAAGGTGGACCTGAATTTAGAGCTTTAGAGCTTTATTTGGCATCTCGGGGCAACGGTCTATCGGTTGAAACACCATCTGTGAGAAACTAGTCAAAAAACCAGCTTATAGCTGGTTTTTTTAAAGATTAAAACATTCAATAAATTGCATGTGAGTAAGCTGATGATATCACGGAGAGATTTTTTACAATTAGCAATGTCGACCACCGCCATCTACGGTGCCTCTTCTTTTGGAAATTGGGGTAAACTTTCGGCGCAGCAATTAATTACACAAGATAAGCTATTGGAGTTTGAGACTTTTGGTAATGTCTCGCTCATTCATATCACAGATATTCATGCTCAAATGAAGCCAATTTATTTTAGGGAGCCAGAAATAAACACAGGTGTAGGTGCCAATAGAGGAAAAGTTCCTCACATAACGGGCGCAGATTTCCGCAGGTTTTATGGTATTAAAGACAAAAGTCCATCTGCGTACGCTCTGACGTTCGATGATTTTTCTTCCCTTGCCAGCACTTATGGAAGAGTTGGTGGTTTGGATCGGGTATCCACTATTATAAACTCAATTCGGAGTGATCGNCCTGACGCATTACTACTTGATGGCGGTGATACTTGGCATGGAAGCTACACATGTCATCAAACTCAAGGTCAGGACATGGTAAATGTCATGAATGCTTTGAAACCAGATGCCATGACATTTCATTGGGAATTTACTTTGGGGTCTGATCGGGTGAATGAAATTGTGGGAAAACTACCCTTTGCTGCGCTAGGTCAAAATATTTTTGATTCTGAATGGGATGAGCCTGCTGAGTTGTTCCCGCCATACAAATTTTTTGAGAGAGGTGGAGTTAAAATTGCGATCATTGGGCAGGCTTTCCCCTATATGCCAATTGCAAACCCTGGATGGATGTTCCCGGAGTATTCATTTGGCATTAGAGATGAAAATATGCAGTCAATGGTTGATGAAGTTCGCGCTGCGGGCGCGGAACTTGTTGTTTGTTTGAGCCATAATGGATTTGATGTGGACAAGCAGATGGCTGGGCGCGTAGACGGCATANATGTTATTCTATCTGGGCATACGCANGATGCTCTACCTGAACCTATCTTAATTGATAAAACGATTATTGTTGCCTCTGGTTCTAATGGGAAGTTTGTCTCTCGTGTTGACCTTGACGTAAAGAATGGGCAAATGATGGGATTTCGACACAAACTAATTCCAGTTTTTGCAGATGTTATTGCTCCAGACCCTTATATTTCTAGTTTGATAGAAAAGCAGCGTGCGCCCTATGCCTCTCAACTTTCTGAAGTAATAGGCAAAACTGCAGATGATCAAACGCTTTACAGGCGTGGAAATTTCAATGGTACTTGGGATGATTTAATTTGTGACGCATTGCTTAATGAACGTGAGGCAGATATTGCACTATCCCCAGGTGTCAGATGGGGCCCGTCCATTTTACCTGGACAAGAAATTACTCGTGAGGATATTTGGAACGTGACATCCATGAGTTATCCGCAAGCCTATCGAACGCAAATGACGGGTGAATTTTTGCACATCGTTTTAGAAGATGTGGCGGATAACCTATTCAATCCTGATCCTTATTACCAGCAGGGTGGAGATATGGTTCGAGTTGGCGGGCTGGGTTATCGAATTGATATTTCCAAACCTCAAGGTCAACGCATAAGTGATATGACTTTGCTCAAAACTGGTGCGACGATTGATCCCATAAAATCCTATTGGGTCGCCGGGTGGGCAAGTGTTAATGAAGGGACTGAGGGACCAGAGATTTGGGATGTGGTCGAAAATTATATCCGCAAACAAAAGACGATTTCACTATCACCAAACAATAGTGTTGAAGTTATCGGTACATGAAAGCATTAGGGAATAAGGAGGGAAAATTATTATGTCGAAAGTGAACAAAAGAAATACTCAAACACGCCGTTCTTTCCTCCGAGGCGCTGCTTTATCTAGTGCAGGAGCTGTTGTTGCAGTTTCCTCAACGGCCAAAGAACAAAGTGAAGCCTTGATTACAGAAGCCCAATCTTGGGCTCAAGAACTCGCTGATGGAGTGGATGTTACGCCGTACGGACTTCCAATTGAACACGAAGGTGATGTTATTAGAAGAAATGTTCCTTGGCTAACCGCGGATGCAGTTAGTTCTGTCAACTTTACCCCGATTCATGCGCTCGATGGTACAATTACGCCTCAGGGCTGCGCGTTCGAGCGACATCACTCAGGTGCAATTGACCTGAAAAAGGAAGATTACAGGCTTATGATAAATGGCCTAGTCGATAAACCGATGATATTTACTTATTTTGATTTAGAAAGATTCCCAAGAGAAAACCACGTATATTTTTGTGAGTGTGCTGCAAATACAGGGATGGAATGGGCGGGTGCACAGTTAAACGGCGCCCAATTTACGCATGGTATGATCCATAATATGGAATATACCGGCGTTCCACTGCGAACTATTTTAAATGAAGTTGGGTTGATTGCTGCCGGTGATCTGAAAGATAAGTGGGTTTTTGTTGAAGGTGCTGATGCATCTTCAAATGGCCGATCTATTCCAATGGAAAAGGCTCTAGACGATGTTTTCGTAGCATTCAAGGCAAATGGAGAGGCATTACGAAAAGAGCATGGATACCCTGTGCGATTAGTTGTTCCTGGATGGGAAGGCAATATGTGGGTCAAGTGGTTAAGGAGAATTGAAGTAACTGATGGACCCGTCGAATCGCGGGAAGAAACTAGCAAATACACGGATACTCTTTCCGATGGTAGAAGTAGAAAATGGACTTGGGCGATGGATGCCAAGTCTGTGGTGACAAACCCTAGTCCACAAATGCCAATTAAGCATGGATCTGGTAGCCTTTTAATTTCTGGACTTGCTTGGTCTGGTCATGGAGCAATCAAGCGCGTTGATGTTTCCCTAGATGGCGGAAAGAATTGGAGAATAGCTAGTCTATCGAAGCCGGGTGAAAAAATGGCTGTAAGCCGGTTTTATTTTCATACTGATTGGGATGGCGAAGAAATGTTATTGCAGTCAAGGGCAATTGATGAGACGGGTTACGTTCAACCGACCAAAACACAGCTCCGTGCAGTTCGCGGTTTGAACTCAATATATCATAATAATTGTATTCAAACATGGCATGTTGGAAAAAATGGATCAGTAGAAAATGTTGAAGTTTCATAGAGCGGCTTTTTTATCGGCCGCACTTTTAATTGCGGCAGCCCCGATGTTGGCAGACAGTTACGGATTAGGTCGTCCCGCTACGATGAAAGAAATCGCAGCTTGGGACTGGAATATTATGCCTGATGGAGCGGGTATGCCAATTGGCTCTGGTGACGCGATAGATGGAGAAGAAGTCTTTGCGGAAAAATGTGCTTCGTGCCATGGCGATTTTGCAGAAGGGATGGGGCGTTGGCCGGAGCTTGCAGGTGGCATAGATACATTAGATGAGGATGATCCTTTAAAAACTGTAGGCTCTTATTGGCCCTACATGTCAACTGTTATCGACTATGTAAAGAGATCAATGCCTTATGGTTATGCTGGGTCCTTAACTGATAATGAAACATATGCCATTGTTGCTTATATTCTTTATTCAAATGACCTAATTGAAGATGATTTTGTTCTTTCAAATCATAACGCGTTAGATGTTGAAATGCCAAATGCAAATGGATTTATAATTGATGACCGAGAAGAAACAGAATATGCAAATTGGAGAACTGATCCTTGCATGTCCAATTGCAAAGACACTGTGAAAGTTACCATGCGGGCAAGAGTTTTGGATGTTACACCTATAGAAGAAGCGTCGAGCGACTCGCAACTGGTGCCTGAAGCAAGTCAATCCGGAGAAGTTTCAGTAATACAAATAAATGCTGTAAATCAAGAGTTAGCAGATTCTGGGAAAAAAGTTTTCAAAAAATGTAAATCATGCCACCAAATTGGCGAAAAAGCGAAAAACCGATCAGGTCCCATCTTAAATAACATGGTTGGTCATCCAGCTGCATCAGTAAACGGCTATAAATATTCAAAATCATTCAAATCTGCAAGAGAAGCAGGGTTAATTTGGACTGAGGAAGAACTAGCTAAGTTTCTTGCAAAACCAAAAAAATATCTTAAAGGTACTAAGATGTCTTTTGCGGGTTTAAAAAAAGAAGATGATACCAAGGCAGTGATAGAATATCTTAAACTATACTCAGAATGATGATGTTAAAAAGCTTGAAAATATTACTCATAAGTATTCTACTGGGGTTATGTAGTGAAGTTTATGCAGGTGACGAAAATACAGATGACTTTGCGGTTGATGAAGAATTACTTAAATTAAAAGGTGATCCTGAGTATGGAGAATATCTCTCTGGCGATTGTACAGCCTGTCATCAAATAGATGGCAGCTATAATGGAATTCCGTCAATCGTAGGGTGGGACGAAGAAAGTTTTATCTGGGTAATGCATGAATATAAAGAAAAATATAGGGAACACCCAGTAATGCAAATGATGGCGGGTAGATTAGCTAACGATGAGATCGCTGCGCTTGCAGCTTATTTCGCAACTTTAGAATAATGTCTTTCGATTTGGGAGGAAAATAAATGACATTGGATAGACGAACATTTATGGGAACTGCAGCAGCGGCCACTATTGCCGCACCGTCAGTTTTTGCTGGAGCACACGGTAAGCCTCGTGTTGTAGTAGTTGGAGGAGGAGCTGGCGGCGCCACGGCAGCTCGTTATGTTGCTAAAGATAGTAAAGGAGCGATTGACGTCACGCTCATTGAACCAACTCGTTCCTATTATACGTGCTTTTTTTCAAACCTGTATCTGGGTGGTTTTAAAGAAGTAGAAGATATTGGTCACTCATATGGTAAAATAGCTGCAGCCGGCGTTAACGTCGTGCACGATTGGGCAGTTGGCGTAGATCGTGATAATAAAACCGTATCGCTTGCTGGGGGATCATCTGTTCCATACGATAAACTGATTTTATCTCCGGGTATCGACTTTGTTGATGGCGCAGTAGACGGATGGGATTTGTCGTCGCAAAATGCAATGCCACATTCATATAAAGCTGGCTCTCAGACGGAACTTCTTAAAGCGCAATTGGCGTCTATGCCTACTGGTGGTGTATTTGCTATGGTTGCGCCACCCAATCCATATCGTTGTCCTCCAGGTCCATATGAGAGAGTTTCAATGATAGCACATCATTTTAAGATGAATAATCCAACAGCAAAAATAATTGTTGCGGATCCTAAACCAAAATTCTCTAAAATGGGTTTATTTCAAGAGGGTTGGGCTAACCACTACGACGGTATGATCGACTGGATAGGTAAAGACTTTGGTGGTGGTGAAGTTTCTGTAGACCCTGGCGCGATGACGGTTACTATCGATGGAGAAACAACTAAGGTTGACGTTTGCAATGTAATTCCCGCAATGAAAGCTGGTGGTATCGCACATCAGGCAGGTGTTACTGAAGGAAACTGGGCGCCAGTAAATGCTGCTGATATGAGCTCAAAGGTTGACCCGGACATACATGTGCTTGGAGATTCCTCACAACAAGGCGACATGCCAAAGTCTGGATTCTCTGCAAATAGTCAGGCAAAGGTATGTGCGAATGCTGTTCGAGGAGCTTTGACGGGCTCGAAAGTCTTTCCAGCTAAATTTTCAAACACATGTTGGTCTTTGGTTGCAACCAATGATGGCATTAAGGTTGGCGCGACGTATGAGGCAACAGAGGAAAAGATTGCTAAGATTGAAGGTTTTGTGTCTAAGACTGGTGAGAGTGCGGAACTGCGTAAAGCTACGTATGAAGAATCTGAGGGCTGGTACTCGGGAATTACCGCCGACATGTTCGGATAAAAAATCTTGCGAGGCTATTTCTGTGATAGCCTCGCTTATTCAAATTCCATTTGTTCATAAACCTGACCGGCATTCCGCGTTGCTAGCTGTTCAAAAGTGTCCATATGAGCATAGAGTGATTGATCCACGTAATAGGCATCTTTCAGATCTCCACCATTTTCCAAAAGAATGCTTATTTGGTTTCGTAAATGTGCTAGGTAGTCACGCGTGTAGCGNCGCACTTGAGCCATATTTGTTGGATGACCATGACCTGGTATCACATAGGTAGCATTAAGGGCTTCGAACTTGGTATCCCAAGTCTCTATCCATTCTGANACGATNGTCTCTGGAAAAATTGGAAGCATCCGCTCATGAAACGCCATATCACCTGCAATAACTAATTCCTGATCTGGCAACCAAACAGTAACATCTCCGGGACTGTGTGATGGGCCAAGGTACAAAACCTCTATCCGAAACGCACCAATTTCAACATTATAATGATCTTNAAAGGTTTGNGTCGGGCCCTGTATTCGACTACCTTTTGATTTTTCGCGATTATACCGCTTCATGTGTTCCAAAATCTGAAAACTACGCTCTTCAAATTCATGTGCTGCATCTGCATGTGCAAGCACCGGAACCCCTTGGTCCACCCAGTAGCTGTTTCCAAGCATAGCGTGACCTTGGCCATTTTCATTGATTACGAGAACTACTGGTTCAGTTGTGATCTGCTTTATCTCTTCATGAAGGGCTTGGGCNAATATATTGGCCGCTCCCGCGTTGACTACAATAACACCAGCGCCAGTAACGATAAAGGTCAGGTTATTATTGTGGCCAGTATTTTCATAGGTTGGCGGTGCTGTTGCACCGATTGCAGAAAAAACACCTGGGATCACTTCTACAGGCTTTTGATAAAGGGGAGATTGTGGGTATTGGTCGGGAATATCTTCACTTCCAGATGTTGGACCGGTTGCAGTCAAGCATGAGAGCCCAAGTGAGAAAAAAAAACGGGATATGCGATCCATTGTACAAGGCGCCTTTGCCTGCAAGAAGTTGATATTCTGTCGTCTGATAGTATANTATGGATCCTAACGTAAAGCCAGTTTTGTTGAAATGTGAAGCATCNCAAAAGCCTTTGGCATGCNTTAAATTGTATTATGGTAACCATGTTAGTGAGTNCNTGCTTTTCCTTTGATAAAAGTNGTGCNAATATAGAACTATGCTTATAATAACAACACNTAACGGTCAAATGACCAGTNGATTCAGTTTTGGTACTATGCAGTGGGGATTGCAGGCGGATGCAGATGAAGCACGTGCCCTTTATGATGCTTGCCGCGCGGTAGGAATTAATCATTTTGACACTGCAAATATGTATTGTGGAGGAAAATCTGAAGAGCTTTTGGGCAAATTTGCAAGTCATGAACGTGAAGATCTACTCGTTGCTACAAAAGTTGGATATGACGGAGGCGCGGGACGTGAAAACCTACTTGTTCAATTTGATAAAAGCCGCATGCGCCTTGCCATGGATATGGTCGATATTTTATATTTGCATCGATTTGACCCAGAAACGCCCATAGAAGAAACGCTTGAGACATTTGCCATGCTGCATAATGACGGTAAAATCCGGTTTTTTGGACTGTCAAATTTTGCAGCTTGGCAGGTTGTACATGCAATCCACGAGGCCCGTCGCTTTGATCTCATGATAAGTATGATGCAACCGATGTACAGCTTGGTCAAGCGTCAGGCCGAAGTAGAGATTTTGCCCATGTGCGCTGAGATGAATATTAAAGTGGCGTCCTATTCTCCACTTGGTGGCGGTTTGTTGACTGGAAAATATGCATTCGGAGGAACCGGAAGATTAAGTGAAAATCATCGTTATGCCACCCGATACGGACAAGATTATATGCACGATGCAGCTAAAGGCTTAACACAGCTTGGGCAAGATATTGGCTTGCATCCAGCGACTTTGGCTGTGGCTTGGGCGGGAAGGCATTGGAGTAATCCGATCCCAATCATCTCTGCTCGTTCTGTTACACAGCTAAACCCATCTCTGGCTGCGCTTGATTTGGATATGGATGACGAGCTTTACGCACGGTTAT
>PBTA01000037.1 GCA_002726395.1 Methanobacteriota archaeon
AGAGTAAATATGCACATCAAAGGGAAGATTATTGGCCCTATTGGCGTGTTAATCCTAATAATGGGCGGATTAAGCACAATTTCTGGTTTTTCGGAAGTGAGTGACATTGATGACTTTCAATACGTTGAAATCACTAATGGTACTTTGATAGTTGATGATTTAGAAGGAGGATTTACAGTTTACGTAGATTACCCGCCTGTCGATTTTAATGATAATCAAATTCATGACCTCTGTGAGAATATCGTAATTACTGCCACTCATGACGGAAAGTGGATTTCTGATTACGGTGCAGAATATTCAGAAATACAAAATCCAAACCCCCAAAGAGAGGTGTTTAGTTATACAGTAGACTATGATAATAGTGGATGTAGTACGATTTATGGTGCTGAAGCAGCATGGTATGAGGATAGAGAGTTGACTCAAATTGGCAAAGTTTGTGTAGGATGCATGAAAGGAAATACAACCATAGTTGCTGAGGATAATGTCTCTATGTGGATAAAGACCAATGGCATTGCTGATGATGCATGGGCTGGAGTGATTGGGGGAGTGATTATGGGTTGCTGCGGTACTTGCTTCATCATATTTGGATTTGCAGGTGGGATTACAATAAACAACGGCAACAATAATCCTCAAGTTACTAGCTATCAACCAGGATATGAAATGACAAAACCAAATTATGNTGCAATNCCTCAACCNGTATATCAACAAACAATAGACTCTNACCNAGACGAAATTCCAGCCGCGGTGACTAATACAAAATTTNCAAAACCAAATTATGACCAAACTAGCGGTGTCCCGATTGAAAAAGAGAAATCAGAACCCGAACCTGATAGAGGAAATTTTTGGGACAATGTCTGAAATACTTAATTTATTGAGTGTACAATAGCATTATAGCGTAATTGAAATTACCTACAATCATGCACCCAGCAGGTAAAGTATTCATGGCAATCGGCGTTTTTGTTCTCTTAGGAGGAGTTCTGATGCTGGTAATTGGTGGTGGAAATATCGAAGATGCTGGTGAAGGATTTGAAAGTCTTGAGGAATTTACCTTAGAAAACTCTACTTCGGCCACACTATCTGTTGAGGATACAGATGAATATGGTGACCTCGGATTTTCATTCTGGGTCAAAGGTGATTACACTGANNATGATGGTGAAGGCACTTGGGATCACTGTCAATCTACTACCATAAATATCACTTCAGCACCAGAAACTAACCAAGACTGGGATGCCGGATTAGATGGAGATTTTTACTATGAAGTATACGAAGGGTGTCGCTCAACAGACGACAACAAAGATGAAACTAAGCAAAGTCAAGGCCTAGTAAAGGTTGGAGGAGCATGCCTTGCTTGCTATGAAGGTGAAATGACATTCGAATCAAATGTCGAGGTTTGGGTCATTTACGAAGATGAAATTGTTGGTGAGGTTCTTGAAAGCATAGGTGAGGGAGTTGAAGGAGTTTTCCAAGGTGCGGCTGGAGTAATGATGATTTGCTGTGGTGGAGTAATCTCAATCTTTGGTTTGATTCTCGGCTTACTAGTCAATAACAATCAAAAAACTATCATCGTCCAAAACGGANCAATGCCCGGTAACACAATGACGCAAGCGAATCAAACTGCGGTTACTCAGCCCGTTTATCAGAAGTCCTATGCTGACGTCCCGGTACAACCGCAAACTACCATGCAACAGCCTCAACAAGAAGGCTTTTGGAATCAAGAGGAACCAAAGAATCCATTTTGATTACTTGTCTATTGACTGGTGTTGTCTAATCGATATACCCAGATAAAAACCAAGACAGTTTACCACTATATCCGATATTTTGTTATCCCATGTTTCTTGAGCAAACTCATAAGGCAATACTAATTCTAAACATTCCCAGCTAACTGAGAGTGCAAGGAAAATATACCAATTATTTAGTAAAAAACGTCCAACTGCTGCCCATTGTAGGAAATGACCAACAGACCAGATATTCAGTAATACCATAACACCACCAAACATCACATTGACAGAATTTTATCTAAATCGTTTCTTATCCCATCGAGCGCCCAATTATCTGCATCCCAACGAACTTTCTGTAAGCCATCTTTACCAACTATTACTATTCCTTCAGTATGTTCTACATCATAGTAAACAGTATGGCCTCTTCCTTCGATTGAAGTGCTATTTTCACTTTCTTTTAGTACCACACCAATGCCAAAATCTGACCATATTTGTTCAACTGATGAGAAGTCTCCATCAATGAACTCAAAGGTCGTCAGATAGGTCCATGAGGTGTTAAAATAAGTCATATAATCAAGTAAATCATTAGGCCCATCACGCCATGGATCAACGGTTATTGAGACAAATGAGAGATTATTACCAATCTCAGATTCATATTCTTGATACAGCGTTTTTAGTTCTGCAGTTACNGTTGAACATACATCTGGACAATTGNTGTAAAAGAAATTTACCACGATAACCATGCCATCCAAACTTGTTGAGTTGAAAGTAGAATTATTTGAGTCTACCAAAGTAAACGGAGTGAATGATTTATTTGATGCAATTTCGTTGCCGTCAAATAAATTGTCTTCGGTTGAGACACATCCAGCAAATAACAAATTTAATGTTACCAAACTGGTTAAAATCCGGTAATTCACTTATGATTCCTCACTTTCTCTTGTGAAAGAACAGAACTAAACCAATTATTGCAAGCCACAGATAACTTGAATTCCATAGCAGCTTTTTGAAATCGAAATTTAAGTCTCTAGTTTCCTCTAGCAATTCTGGCATATGTTCGTACAAAACCATTGCTTGGCCACCTGGTGGACCACCACCACCACCGCCACCGCCGCCGCCGCCGGAGTTAGCATTACTCATATCTGCAACACCATGGTAACATAGTAGGAAGTAAGGGAAACCAATCATTGGTACTGTATCTCCGTCGGTATTTACCACAGTCTTTGATGAACCGCTTATCGGCGTTGAGACGTAGTAATAAGTTCCTTCTGGGTATTCTGGAGTGGCAGCAAAACGCCCATTACATTGGTCTAAATCACCCATACCGTTGACATAATTCCAATCATCAATTCCGTTATACCCTTGATCGCCGCCTTCAGAGGTTCTTTCAACCTCATATGATGACTTTAGTGGAATTACTTGACCATTTTCATCCCAGCCATACATAGCATAGATAGGATAGCCATCAAATGCCCAACCAATGATTGGTGAATGGGTTGTTGAGTCTAGGTCAGTATAATCATAATTTACTATAGTTTCACCATTTGGGTCGTCCCAAAATTGACACATTGCATCATAGTGATAGTGAACTCCCGCAGGGCCATTATGAGCACCACAATATCCTAAGTCAATCGGTTGCCGGTCCTCATTAAAGTAAAGGTACTCAAGAGCAACAGCATCCCCGCCAGGGCCTTCTTCTGGACCAAAAATCGGCACACCGTTTACCGCTACAGCAACTGCTCCCCTGTCAGGAGCACACTCATAAGCTCCATTTGCTGCTGGGCAGTTAGCAGAATTATGTCCCCCGCTGGTATCCTCGACAGGGTTTAGAGGGATTGTCCAATCCATATCTTGTTCGTCTGCATTTGCGGCAAATGCGGACAGCCAATTGTGATTTGGTATTGCATTAGAGTTGATTTGCATTTCACTGTTGGTCATTGTCACTGATACATCGCATTGGAACCATGGACCAGAGCCTCCACCACCACCAGATTGCCCTGCCCCTCTGGTATTGGCGGTGTAAGAATTACCTTCACCATTGAGATCTTTTACCCAATCCCCTTGTCCATCTTGACACAGCCATGAGTCTTCTTTTTCGAAGGGCTGCAAACCATCTAATATGAAATCAACAATTGTATCAAATGTTGAATCGCTTTGGTACGGCAAATGGTGGTCTGCTGTTGGACTATGTACATCTAAAGAATTAGTGAACTTATTTGCCAGTGCTGGAGCCAAATTTTTGAAATTATCATCATTTTCTCCTGAAAAAATCATCGCTGAAATCGAAAATGGTGCCACTGCATCTATCGTATCGATTAAACCTTCATGAGTCGTAGGCAGATAGCCATTATACATTAGCGCTTTATCAAAAGTATTAGCGGTATTGGCAAGATAAACTGGAACCATTGCTGCACCTTGAGAATAACCTAGAATTCCGTAAAATGGTCCATTGTCAATAACCATTTGGTCTAGATATGAAATTGATAAATCTGCCCAATCAGGGTCAGTAGTTGGTTCTCCTTTTCCACCAGGTGGGTCTTTTATCCAAACGTTGCCACTTTCTGGAGTACTACCAAATACAAAGTCAAATCCTGGAAGAGCATCCATTAAATCCTGCATACCTTGCTGAAATTGAAGTCCAGATGCGGTTTCTCCTCCTCCGTGTAAGGCCAATATTTTCGGTCTAGTTGGAGTTGGTTCCTCTTTTTGAGAATCTGAACATCCAAACTCATCCACAGATTCTCCTTGTGGAGTATTTGGACACTGATCAACGTTGTTGAAGATTCCGTCATTATCGGAATCTCTTTGAGAATTTGAACAGCCATCTTGATCTACACTCTCGCCACTAGGAGTATTTGGACAGTTATCATCTGCATTACTAACACCATCACCATCTGTGTCTTTTTGTGATAGGGCACAACCGTTGGAGTCTACTAACTCCCCTGAAGGAGTATCTGGGCACTGGTCTTTGTCATTGTAGACATTATCCATATCATCATCAAGTTCAGAATCCGAACAGCCACTCTGATACACCGGCTCTCCTTGTGGAGTATCATTACATTGGTCTACATCATCCAGTATTCCATCTAAGTCGGAATCTCCCGCAGGTTCTGGCGGCACCGGCAAATTTACCATCACCATATCAGAAGAGGTCGAAAATAAACCACAGGTAGCATAAATCGTGCCATTTGTGTTAATATTATCAGTATCGAAAGTCATGGTGAACTCACCGGTTTGTGTAGTTACGACTCCAATAACATCCAGAGTCGGGCTCTGATATTTTGGACGGTATTCTATCGCACAAGTTTCAGTAAATCGGTGAATAAGGACGCCATTTAGTGTCCCATCAGAAGTGCCTTCAATTGGTTCATCCCATTGGAAAGAGATTACTACATCCTTCTCAAGNGGTGCAACAATGCTCACATTTTGGTAAACCGATTGACTATCTAATCCCTCTAAGTCTGTGACAAATACCTCGGCAACCCATTGACCAGGTTCAGANAGGGGTATTTCCATTGACCAAACTCCAGCAGTATTTACNCTGGTNGATANTGGTTCAAATGGCTCNATTGCAGTGAATGAATCAATGAATCTAACTGNTACTATCGATGATTCAACNATTTCGTCAATAGCAAANCCATTGATGGAAATANTTTCCCCNTCCCANACNTTGNTNTGTTGCAGAAAACATTACCANTGGTGGCTGGTTAACNNCCACNACTGGCTCTGTNGTTNNTNCNTTNTCNGTNTCATTGTTNCTNTCATCAGTCGGATTATCTATTACAACAAGTAATCCNCCACCNACAAGNATCATCACTAAAATTCCNGAAAGNGCGGCAATTTTCGTATCCATTGNNNTNNAANGACNTGCAATANCATATAATNTATNTCTANTCGTGATTAGNANATTATTCANTTNNAGGAACGGCTGNTTCTTGGTATTCCCATGTTGCCAGCATGCCAATTAAGAAGCCTAGCGGTGCAACCATCATCCCAAGTACTAATGTTGGGGTTGAAACATACATTGGTCGGTTGCAGGCCAGCATTCTAAGCCAAATGTAACGCCCTGCAAGGACATCAAAGGCTAAGAAATGAAGCCACCCAACAATGATTACTTTATCATCTGAAAAGAATTCTACAATTATTTCCGGTGTTGGCATTTCTGCACCTAGAGTAATGAAGATGTCTGGTAGGCTGGGGATGGCAAGTATTGCATATGGAATTAATAAGGGTAAAACAGCAATCCTCAAATCACCAACTATTTTTTTGGTAATATTATG
This sequence comes from Methanobacteriota archaeon, assembly GCA_002726395.1. Lineage (GTDB taxonomy): Archaea > Thermoplasmatota > Poseidoniia > Poseidoniales > Poseidoniaceae > MGIIa-L1. The sequence goes on from PBTA01000037.1 coordinate 5,996, forward strand.
GCGTGGAGCAAACCACATAAGACCCCATATTGGGATTATATAAATCGAAGATATCCAAAACATCACATTCTCTATTTCCATATTTATTCCTCCTCAAGATACTTTTTAGCATCATACTGTAAGAATTTACTGTAAAATGCTGGAAGTAGTATTAGGCTGGATAATAGCGCTAAGGTAATGGCGACAACGAAGGCTTGACCGAATAATTTTAGGGGTAATAGAGCCGATAAATTTAGCACGGCAAATCCACCAGCCGTGGTAAGTGCAGCACCAAACATTGCTCTTCCAGTAGTAGCTGAGGCTTTTTCCACCCATTGTTGTTGAGTTCCACTTGGGTTGTGCTCGACTTCTTCCTCTAATCTGGTGGTAAAGTGAACTGCATAATCAACACCCAACCCGAGCGATAAGGCCCCGATGGTTACTGTTTGTGGGTTTATATTGTATCCGGTAAAGCCCATTATTCCGTATACCCAACAAACCACCATCATCAAAGGTATCCACGAGACTATTCCTCTAGCAAAGCCTTGGCCGATATTCTTTTGACGTACTGAATGGATTGAGACTAACATTACTAAGATGACAATTGCGACAATTGCTGTTGATTGGATTGATGATGCTGCGACATCCGATGTTGTTTGAGCATTAATCAAACTTCGACCACTTACTTTCAAAGTACCATCATCTGGTATTTCTCCTTCAATTTGCGACAATAACTCCTCGATTCTTTCATTTAAGTCAACAGTAGCTTGCCAGTCCAAGGTATTAGCTTGGAAGGAAATCAGAGTTTGCTGTCCGTTTGAATGTAATAATGCACTAGATAATTGTCTACCAGTATCATTGGTCAATAACCAATTAGAAAGATCACTCCAACCATTACTTTCTCCACTTTCGATTGAAATCATAATTTCATCTAGCGTAGCGTATTGAGGCCTAGACTCTTCAACCAAGTCCCAAAGGCCGTTTGGCACCCCCGTGATGTCGGGACTAGCAGTCAATGCTGACATCGTCAAATTCCACGATTCCCAACCAACCTCGCTCAAGACATCACCATCATAGACAATGTATAGCGGTGAACGACTACTTTGGAATTCATCTGACAATAAGATAAAATCGGCAACTACAGGGATACTTTGGTCAAATTGATCTCTTTGTTCAAATCCAACTTCTAGTTGCTGGAAACCGACATACATTGGAATGAGTAGTAATACCGCAATAATTCCTACCTTCATTGGTTGCATTGATAGACGACCTAAACTCCTCGCTGCCGGACCAATTTCGATTTTACTTGCTTTGTCTAGTGGCAACTTTTTAGGCGGTATCAATGTCATTAACGCTGGTAGTGCTGAAATACTCAGCAGGTAAATGAAGAATAGCCCAATAGCAATTACTGTCCCAAATACTTGCAGGAAGGTAAGTGCTGAAAACCTAAATGAGAGAAATCCGACTACATCGGTAAAGATTGCAATCAGTAAGGCGATTGAGGTGAAAATTGTTCCTCGACGAATTGCCAGTTTTCTGGCTTCGACAGAAAAATCTCTCATGGTTTCAGCCGTTTCCCCCTCTGGAGAATTCTTCAATTCCTCTCTTATCCTCAACACTACGTGTAAACCATAGTCGACCCCAATAGCTAACAATAGCACTGGGATTGAGTTCATCGCCGCATTGAAAATCATGTTGACTCCAAAGAATTCTAGCCAACCAGAAAGACCGTAAGTTGCAGCTATTGCGAAAATCGTCAATACCATCACATACGCAGTCTCTCGCT
>PBTA01000038.1 GCA_002726395.1 Methanobacteriota archaeon
GATGGCGGTTGGGTAGTTGTTCCAGCATCACAAACAATGATTTTACCGATAGATGAAGAAATCCAAGGCAGTGTAGTTGTTAGTGTGCCCGAATTGGGCGATGGCATCAGTTTAGATGACGGCTCAGTCCACAATCTGACTATTAGGTTGGTAGACCCAGCAACAGAGTTAACTGCAGGAATTAGCATTGTCAGAATGCTAATTTCACCAATGTTCATCTTAGAAACTGTTGAGTGGCAAGAAGAAATGCTCTACCACCGCCAATGGGACCGAACATTCACAGCTACAATAGTCAACATGGGTAATCGTGACGTCACCGCTGACTTAGCGTACGAGATTAACAAGCCAGGTGGCGTAGCCGCCAGTACTGAGTGGGCAGTGCAATCAGACGCACCAACTACACTGAATATGCCAGTAGGGCAGAATGTTTCGTTCCAATTCACCGTCAGTGGGCTAGAATTAAGTCCAGACCTCGACCTTACAGCCTTACTTTCCATTCACATTACTCCACAAGACTCCGGAGTTGACGGAGAAGGTTATCTCAATTCAACATTAAAGATGTCCAGATTCTTTGAGGCAAGTGACTTTGATTTGAAACCAGATGAAACAGACGGACCTATGACCGTTAATATCGTCTATTCTCACATACCCCGAGGCGCTTCTAATGCTGTGGCTTACGAATTAGAATTATGTGATGCTACAAGGTTATTCAATTTCAACTCCGCAGGCTTGGAGGAATCGCTCTACCCATGGGCTTTCACTTTGGTAGTCGATGAGACCACATCCGTACCACTGTCACTATCTCCTGAAGATTGTGGCTCAGGCTCGGCTGGAAATGATTCTAGAATTCAACTGCCGCTTAGAGAGGCCTGGGATGTAAGTGACCCGTTACAGATTATTGTTGATGCACCAAACCGACCTAATATCATCACCGAAGATGGCTGGGACATGACCTTCAGGCTATTTCATCCAACCGAAAATAACGGTTATACTGTTTACGATGAAGCTACTTTCACCTTCCAGTTAGATGTATTTGCTGACCCCAGAGTGGCCGAAGTTTGGATTAGTGAAGGTACAATGGAAGAAGGAACAGATGCAACCGTCAGTGCTAGAATTCGTAATGATGGAACCGCATTAGCCTTGTTCTTCATGGTGGATTTAGAGTGTTCAGGCTCAATCATCAATAACAACGTAGACCCAATAGTTCAACTGGGTCCGAATGAAGAAGTCGTAGTCAAATGGGAAATAACCTCTGAAACCATCGAATGGTGGAAGCAGTCTATCGATGGAACCTGTATCGTTACTATTGACGCTAACATGCTATCTAAGAATGTCGAAGGGAATGATCGCTACGTCTACAAAGATGAAGTTTATTCATGGTCACCGGGACAATCTTCCACATTTGTTGCGTTCATCATCTTTGGATTGCTGTCGTTGGTCCTTGGACGGTTAAACGGGCAAAATGAAAAGTTCCGCTTGTTCTCAGTCTATTCTGGATTGCTAGCCCTTGGATTTGCTTTCCACCTATTCAACATAATTTATTGGGGCCCACTTGTGCTGGGTGTTTCAGCACTTTGGCTGTGGCGTAAGACTTGGTTAAGCACAGATGAGTTTAGATTAATCCACGAAGATTACCAGAGAGCGCGCAAAGGTGTATCTACCTTGTATGCCGACCATTTCCAAGCTCTAGCAGACAGTAGAAGGCAACTTAGAATTATTCTTGCACTACCGGTTTTCGGTCTACTAGGGGTTGTTCTTGGCATACCTCCACAACTTGACACAAGCCAAGATAATTTGCTTACATTGGCAGCTTATGTAGTGATTATTTCGGTTGGCGTGTGGATTTTGGTACGCCGTGCCGATTCAATGTATGGCTCAATTTACGGTCGCTTGACAGATATCGAAGTGAAGGCTACCAGAATCGAAAGAGATTTATCGGACCCGGCGCGATTATTACATGAGTTGGCTAATGATGGCATCAACCTTGATGCGATATTTGACGATATTAATCATGGAAATGAACTAGTAATGGATGAGGAGGTGAGAGAAGATGTCTGAAGAAAAATCCGAGGATTCAATCGAGTTTGACCTTGATGAAATTTTAGGAGAGGATATCTCTGATGATAACCTTCCACAAATCGAAGTTGAAGAAATCGAGGAACTTGTCGTGGTAGAAACAGAAGGTGAAACCGATGATGACGGCGCTACTTTCCAAGATCAAGTTAGAGAGTACATGGGCGAGCTCGAGGATGAAGAAACCGACCATGAGGTCAATTTTGAAGCCAAAGATGAAGGCAATGAGGATAATAATGAGCCCATCGGTTCAGACGAGACAGAATTGGGAACAGTTTCTCAAGATACACTTGGTGAAGTTGAAAGCCGCATCATGTCTGCTTCAAGAGACTTAGATTCAATGGTTCAAAACGTTGTCCAGTCAGACACAAATTCCCTTGCGGCCACCGAAGTTGACATCATGGAAGCCAAGAAATATCTTTCACTGCACAAACTAAAGCGTGCTAAGGTGAGTGTCAAGAAGGCAGAACAAGCCCTAGTCACTTTAGAAGAAGATGTTTTGTACCTTCGTCGTAGCATCGCAATGTTACATCGTTTGCTCAAAGAAAAGAAAATCGATACCTTTGAGGCTGAAAATATATTACTGGGTCTTAGAAAAGCCACCTCTAATGCTGAAATAGGCGATGTTGGGCAGGCTGCAACAGAAATTGAATTCCTCGTAGACGACTTGATAGGTGGTAATACTTCTACTCTTAATCCATTCTTTTTCCGCCATTTCTGGCTCGGTGTGGATACTCGCTGGCCTGCAGGCGGAGACACGGGAGTGCTGCTTGTCAGATTAATTAACGACGGGCCAATTGCTATGCCAGCAATGCGCTTATCGCCTCCAGTTCCAGATGGCTGGGTTTCTGAGCCTCATTCAGTCGATTTACCTATTATTGCTCCAGGTGGCAACCTGCCACTTAGATTTGACATCAAGTCAATGGGCCGTTACGGAGCAGATGAAATGCCTCTATCCCGTAAATTAGCAGTTTCCACTAGCTATGAAATGCGCTCAGGCGAGATAATGGTCACCATTAGGGCACAAAATCGGTCAATGGAACCGCTTGCCGATATCATACTCACGCCGTGGCTACCACCAGGTTATACCACGGCTAAAGTTCCCTTTGTGGAACGTCTATCCCCCGATGAGGTGGCGCTGATAAGAATGCCACTAACCATCGATATGGGCACAGGAGGTAAATCCTGAGCCCCATCCAATTCCACCCGCTATGCGGGAGGACGAGTAAAAAAATAAAAAAGGTGAAAATATGAAAAATAATAACGAAATGAAAAACGAAAACAGCGATACTATCGCTGCAATGGGTATTGGTGCAATGATTGTGTTTATTGCATTGATTCTAGTTGCTGCGGTAGCGTCTGCGGTGATTATACAGACCGCTGAGAAATTGCAACAGAATGCCCAGGCTACTGGTGACCAAACACAAGACCAAATGGCGTCAAAAGTAATGCCTTTGTCGATTGTGATTGACAATGGTGGTACATTGAGGATGACATGGGAATTAGCTCCAGGTTCGGAATCAGTCGGCATGGCTGAAATAGCATGGTCAGTAACCTGTACTGCTGCTTCTCCAGATGCTGGCACACTTAATGGTGCAGCTGCTGTAAGCACAAATGGTGGTGGAGGAGATGCACTTGCTGGACAAATCTATCAAGTTACTCTAAACGTTGCTAACTGTGCTCCGGCTGCTAATGAAAACCACGTGCTAACACTTGCTGCTGGAAACGCTGGATTCACTTATGAAGTGTTATCCTATGGATCTTCTACTGCCTCAGGGACGGTGGTAGTGTGAGAACTGCAAATAACAACCAACAAGAAGATACTTGGGGTGCTATTGGTATCGGTGCTATGATTGTATTTATCTCACTGATTCTAGTTGCCGCAGTAGCATCAGCTGTTATCATTCAAACCGCAGAAAAGTTACAGCAAAACGCTCAAACTGCAGGTGATGATACATCTGATGAATTATCTGGTAAATTAGCAATCATGCAAGGTTTCGTTGATAACAATGCTGATTACGTTCTGTATGTCAGATTAGCAGCAGGTAGCGACACCATCATTCCCGAAACAATCTCATGGCAACTGTACTGTGATGCTGGTATCGGTTACGAAGACAGTGCGGGTGCCTTTGGTGCTGCACAAGTTGGTCTACAATCACAATCCGCATTTAGTGGGGAAGCAGAAATGACTACTCAATTCGCATACAAGATTTTGATTGCAGCAGCTACTTGTGACGCGACTGCCGTAGCCGGTGGTTCAGCAGCTTTGTATATCCACGTTGAAAGTGGCGGTACAACCTTTGAAACACTAGTTATTGAAAGCGACGATGCCGGTTCCTCAGTTATCTGATTTTGCTTGCTGTTGAGAATTTATTCTCGACGGCAAGGAGGTATGCTAATGGCATGGCCATTTAGTAACAACACAGGTAATATCAGAGATGCCGACGCAGAACTAAGTGAAGAAAGACTGAAGATTTTGTCCAATGTGGCAATTGAGCAAGTCCCACTACCCGAAGAGGGAGAACTTAGTGAAGAAGATGCATGGACGATCTCGCCAGGCCCAACTAGGGCAAAACTGAACAGTATTGGTAGCGTGCCAACGGTTACACAAACCATGGCTCCTGCACAACCTGCACAAGTTAATGCTCAAGTCGACACATCTGGATTAGAGCGATTGATTAGTAGCCGTCTCGACATGGTCGAGGATGTACTAGGATTGGTTGAAAAACGCCTTGAGGAAAGCATGACCTTTAGTCCAGCAGGACAAAAGGTTGACCTAGAGGGTAATCCAATGGTTCATGATGAGTCTGATGAAACTGAAATCGGCGCAGGAGACACAATTATCACTGCAAGTGGTGAAGTAATTCCTGCTTCAGGCGTTAATCGTTTGATGGCTGAGGATGAAGCACCGTTAGTTGAGTTGTATGAAGCTCAAGCATTAGCGGCAAACCCATTCCTCGTAGCTCCTTCATCTGGTCCAACTGCGAAATCTAATGCTGTTGGTGCACCAACAGTTGCCGCATTGCTGCTTGACCACATGTCAGGTATGGCTGCCGTTAACTTTGCACAAAAAGCCATTAATTCGGGAATGTTGACCCAAGATGAAGGTAATTCAGTGTTGGCCATTGTTCAACTTGCAACACCAGGTGAGGCAGAAGCTGCTTTGGAAGACCATCTTCCGCACCGTGAATTGTTGACTTTTTCAGCACTAGTATCGTCTTGGCGACAGGTAAAGCAACTTAGAGGAGAAGAATGAAATGGGTGCATCGGTCGGCGTAGGTGGTCTGATAGTGGGCACTTCGATGTTGGTAGTATTGGCTTTAGCAGTCAATGCGATTGATCTTCGAATGGAAACATCATTAGAAACCATTGAATCGGCCAGTGAACCATCATCTTTTTTCACCATAGACAATGCAGATATTGCGCTAGGGGCAGTTACTACGCTACAAATTGATAATGCAGGAACAGGCTATGCTGACGGAACACTCAGTACACTAGAGCCCGGCGGTTTTTCGGGTACGTATACAGTAAATAGTACGGGGGCTATAATTTCATGGTCAATCACCAACCATGGAGATTACTCGTCCGACCCAACTATTGTAATTGACAACGTCCCGCCAGGGGCTAGTAACGGTGCTTTATCGGTAGTATCTAGAACTACAGTAATCGATGTGACTTTTAGCAATACAGGTGCAACAATTGTCCCAGTTGACGAAGTTTGGCTATTTTTAGATGGGAATAATCCCACCAAACTTTCAGTCCTTGCACCATCTGTTGACTCAGACTTTATCTATTCAGGCGATATTGTTACCGTCGAATGGCGAGGCTTAGGCAACAGTAGCTTTGATGACTTAGCAATTACAGTTGACGGCTATAGCGTTACAAGAGCATTAATTTGAGGTATTATTATGGCAGACGGAGGAGCATCTACCTACATCTTTTTGGCAACGGCACTGTTGATTTCAGGTGCTGTTTCGGCGGTGTTAATTGCCCAATACGGCGATATGACTTCCGCAATGGAAGTTGAAAGGCGCGCTGCCGAGGCAGATTCAAAAACCTCTTTCGACTATGCTGGAGATTTATCCAATGTAGCATATGATACGACTGACCCAGCTGCCGAGACAATCACAATTTACCTACAAAATACCGGAGAATATGCATTAGATGAAAATTCATTATTTATTCAATTAGATGGCGTTGTAATCCCAGATGTAGATGTTAGTGCAACGATATTGCCAGCAGGCGGAGATTGGGGCACTACGGAGCTTTTGGAAGTTGAAATGACTGGTACATGGGCTTTAGCGGATAATTCCGACATTAAACTAACAATTCTTGTTATTTCAGTAACTGTTGCTGGATATGAAGGGCAAGATTCACAGTCCACGGAGGCGAGATTAAATGAACTCTGACGACCCACTCAACTTTCCGCACAAGCCTGTGGAAGATGGATTTGCATTTGATGTAGAAACAGATTCGCTTGCTGACACGATGGGCCTAAGATTACCAAACAGGTCACTCTATGTCCTTCAAGGGTTAGTGGGTGGAGGTAAATCGTTGATCTAACAGAGACTGGTTCACGGCATGCTACATAATGGCGTTAAGATTCTTGTTGTCACTACTGAATTAACTACTAGAGGCTGGATTGAACAGATGGAATCGATTGGTTACGGAGTAACAGATGCCTTAAGAGAAGGCCGCTTAATGGTGTTCTCTAGATTTGGTACTGTTGCAGAAGCAAGAGATGACGTTGGTCTTGAGGATGTGCTGCAAAGTAAAGCGGTAGAAGAAGCAGATGTGGTAATACTAGATTCAGCTAGTGCTTTGATGGATGACGGTTTAGATGATAAGCAAAGATTCGATTTAATGCAAAGATTACGTAAGACAACTGCAGATGGTCGCTCAATTATGTTATGTGTCGATCCTGATGAAATGGATCATAAATTATTACACAGCATGCGCGCATCAGCAGAAGTGGTACTAGATTTGTCCACTACACTTATCGGTGGAGACTTGAAGAGAAACATCGTCGTTACTAGATTCTTAAGAGCCGCAGGGCCAGTTCAAACTAGCGTTGGCTGGCGTGTTGAGCCGAGTATGGGCTTCATCGTTGATATTACGGCGGTCAGTTGAGGGGTGTTATCATGGCTGATGAAGATAGATTTGCAAAAGGGGACCTCAACAGCGTCATGGCTGCTTATCCACACGTTGCTGATTGGGTTCGAGACTTTGAATCGAGATATGGAACACGACCAATTTACTACGGTCCTCTTGATAGAGATGCCAAAAAAGAACGGCCACTTAATTTAATTTACTCGGCGAAAGAGCCAATTTTTATTCACATTTACGAACCGCCAGAAGATGATGACGGTAGCGGTGGAGAAATTCTCTGGTTCGGCCTCGAGCCGCAGCTTACTGAAGAAGAAGAAAACATGCGTCGTGACTTAGTCGAGACGCTTCTCCAAGAGGCACCAACAGCACCAACTTTCACTACAGATGGGGAATTTGAAAATATCCTTACCCAAATGGTAGACCGGTACACCGTACTAGAAAGCGATGTCAGCGCAGCCCCTCGTCGTCAAGGACGACTTTGGGAAATGATTGGGATGGATGACAAACGTGTCATTGTCACTCCTGAACAAAGAGCCAGGTTAGAATACATTATTATTCGCGACCTAATTAAAAATGGACCACTAGAACCACTACTTTCTGATGAGATGCTGGAAGATATACACTCTATTGGTCTCAAGCATATTCACATGGATCACAAGGTATTCGGCATGGTAACTTCCAACATCAGGTTCCGTGAGCGTGAACTATTATCCCGTTATTTGCGGGCGATGTCTGAGCGTATTGGCCGCCCGGTATCTGACAATAAGCCAATTATTGACGGAGCATTACTCGACGGCTCTCGTATTAACATCATATTCTCTGATGACGTATCGATGCTTGGTCCGTCATTCACTATCCGTAAATTCGCGGAGGAAACCATTTCAATTATTCAACTAATCAAGTGGGGGACGATTTCTTCACAAGTTGCTGCTTACATCTGGATTTGCCTAGAGTACGGTATGTCGGTACTGGTTTCTGGAGAAACAGCATCGGGTAAGACTACTACGCTGAATGCTATTTTACCATTTATCGACCACAACGTCAAAATTTACTCGGCTGAAGACACGCCCGAGGTTAAAGTAAGACACAAGATTTGGCAACGTCTAGTAACTAGAGATTCTAAGAATGAAGAGTCTCGTGTCGAAATGTTCGACCTGCTCAAAGCTGCGCTTAGAAGCAGACCAAGATACATCATTATCGGTGAGATACGTGGTGTTGAAGGAGCTACTGCATTCCAGGCGATGCAAACTGGTCACCCGGTAATTGCGACATTCCACGCATCGTCAATCGTAAAGATGATTCAGAGATTTACTGGTGACCCGATCAATGTACCAATACGGTTCTTCGACAACTTGAACTTCGCGATTTTCCAAGAAGTTGTCGAGGCACCAGGTGGTGGTATCGCTAGAAGAGTAACCGGAATTGATGAAGTCATAGGTTACAACAAACACAGCGATGGTGTGTTGACTAGAGGTATGTTCGAATGGGACCCAGTCAAGGATAAGCACTATTTCCGCGGTATGTTTCAAAGCCATTTGCTAGAGAATAAAATTGCCGCAATGGCAGGATTTGCCAACAAGCGTGACATCTATGATGAGATGCTGGCAAGAGCAGCAGCCCTTGACAAAATGGCTGATAGAGATTTAACTCACTATGACGATGTGTTTGATTTACTCGGGATATACTACAATAATGGCTTTGAGGCATTTAACCGAGCAATTGACAATTGGACAGGTATTAATCACGGCTAGGAGATTTGACTATGGAAAGAATGCCTGTTTGGCAAGTAGCAATTCGTCGTCTCGAAATGCCGATTCCACGTTTCCTGATTATTTTCGTCGGTGGTGCTGGACTAGCTGGGTTAATCACTGCCTTGGCAATTATATTTCTTACCGGCGGCCTTGGGGAAGGAGCGCTATTTCAGGGCTTTGCCGGCGTCTTGATGATATTGGTATTTCCTATAATTACTGCATTGGCGGCGATCGCCTTTCCTTTGATTGAAGTGCAAAGGTCAGCAACGCTAATTGAGAAAGAAATGCACATGTTCATCACCCGTATGGGTATATTATCACTAGGTGAGGTTGGTGCTAAGTCAATATTTGATATCCTTAAACAAATGAGTGACTATGGAGAATTAGCCTCTGAAGTAAAGCGCATTGAGACTCTAGTTGACAAATGGCATACATCGCTTCCTGAAGCGGCTAGAATCGTGGCACATCAGAGCCCTAGCCCATTATGGACAGATTTCTTGGACCGAATGGCTTTCTCTATTGAAGCTGGACAACCAATCGATGAGTTTATGCGTGCGGAACAAGAAACTGTTGCTGAACAGTACACTACGTTATACGATACTAGATTGGAATCAGTAGACACCATGAAAGAAATCTATGTCTCACTAGTATCTGCAGCTCTATTTGCCTTGGTTATCGCCGGGATTCATCTAGTGCTATTCGAAGTTGGTACGCCTGACGCAGAACCAATTGAACTGTTTAGTCGCATCAGATTTTTACTGCTTGCCGGTTTTGTTTTCACTATAGTTCAGATAGGGGCTGTATTCGCTTTTAGGTCAACTATTCCAGAGGATCAAACCTTTGCTAGGGATGAGATGGATACCCCCTTTAGAATCAATTTCAGGCGGTCATTTTTAATTGCCGGTTCATTTACTGCGCTATTGTCAGTAGTTATGTCGCTGGTAGTCATCAGTAATTGGAATGTTCTTAGCGATCAGTGGGATAAGTTTGGTTTACTTATTTTCGCCATACCACTAACACCAATGCTGTTCCCATCGATAATGATTAGACGAGAAGAAGGTATGGTGCTGCGTCGTGATGAAACATATCCTGATTTTATTCGCGCACTTGGTGGTACTGCTCAAGCCAGATCGGCGGAACCATCGGCGACCATAAAGGCGCTAAGAGGAATTGATTTTGGTCGTCTAGATTCATCAATTGACCGATTAGAAAAGCGATTATCAACAAGGATTGATTCAGACCGTGCTTGGGATTACTTCAACGCCGATACCAATTCTTCAGTTATCTCTAGGTACATGAGAATCTATATTGAGGGTTCACAATCATCAGGCAAGCCAGCCGAAACCGCTGAAATGGTCAGTCGCTCCGTGGGTAGTTTGTTGTCACTAAGAAGGCGTCGGGGATTGTCTGCTAGCACCATGTGGGGTGTTGCCATTGGTTTACTAATTGCCAGCGTAACCAGCCTAAACGTGACAATTTCCATTGTTTTACAACTTGGTGATGCAATTGCTGGTGTTGCCAGTGGCCTAGTTGATACCGATGTTTCAGCATTGTCAGACTTCGGTGGTGGTGTGGCTTTACCTGTTATGGAAGATGCTAGTTCGGTTGGAGAAAATATCCGGATGTTCAAAATCGTGGTTTCAATATTGATTCTCATTCAAATTTTAGCAGTTTCATTGATTGCCACAAGGCTACGTGGTGGTGGGTTTACCAGTGCTCTTGGCCAATCTATTTCCTTCCTTTGGATTGCCGGTCTAACTTCATTGCTGACCGCGGTGATTCTTGACGCTGCATCATCAATATTCTCGGTTTGATGATTGTCAAGTATTATAGATTGATTCCGCAATTAGGTATTATGCAACCGGCCCCCGGTCCCCCTGTACAAGCCCAGAACCCACAACCAATCCAACCTATGCAGCCGATGCAACCAATGGCTGCATACCAACCGCAGCCGAAATTTTTAGATAAATATGGCACCTACTCGTTTAGTAAATGGCTAATGATTGGCATTGTAATTATTGTAATTGGTGCCATGTTTGCACAGGTTACAGATTTAGTTGGAGCGCCTAATCCGGCTGACTATGAGCGTGACGGAGTGTTGGATGCTAGTAAATACGCAGAAGACCAGTTTTCTCATGAAAAGTTAGGCACCAGCCTTGATGCGTTATCTAGCATGCTACAATCTGTGGGCATGGGTCTAATTGCCTATGCGCTGTTACGTGAGGCTAATCAAGGCGATGCCCATCATACAGCAGTAAGAGTCACTGCAGTAATTACTGGTGTGTTGCTGGTTGGTAATGTAGCAGCAGCAAATCTGTCAATTCTCTGATTAGCGTTTCATCTCTTCAGCGATTCGTTTCTTGGTAGCAGTCCATGAGCAGATTGGGCATGTGGTTAGATCATGACCTCTTGCCGGACAGTATTCACGACCAAAAAAGATAATTTGTAAGTGCAATTTATTCCACAATTCTTTGGGAAATACGGCTTTCAAATCTTTTTCTGTTTTATCGACATTCTTGCCATTGGATAAACCCCATCTTGCGGCTAATCGGTGTATGTGAGTGTCAATAGGGAAAGCCGGTACACCAAATGACTGGGCCATGACTACACCAGCCGTTTTGTGACCGACTCCAGGTAATGCCTCTAATGCTTCAAACGAAGCAGGTACTTCACCAGCGTGAGTTTCCATGAGCATTTCTGACATCCGTCTAATGTTCTTGGCTTTGGTCGGTGCAAGGCCGACTTGACGAATATCGGCTAGAATCACTTCAACCGGTAATTGAGCCATTGCTTTGGCATTTGGCGCCTTGGCAAATAAAGCAGGAGTTACTTCGTTGACTTTCAAATCAGTGGTTTGAGCACTCATTAGCACTGCTACTAGTAATTGAAATGCGTTTTCGTGGTCTAGAGGGACTGGGGTTTCAGGGTACAACTCTTCAAGCATTACTGCGATTTTTTCAGCTTTCTCGCTGCGTTTCATTCACTCGCCTCGGCGTTTGAGTATCTGTGGTGGAATCCGGTAAGTATATTCGATTGAATCACCTTTTAGAGTGATTGATTCATGATTAAAAATCACCTTTTTCACTACTGAGTCTATGCCATGTAGTGGCATTGCGGCTGAGAATTGGCCGTCAGAATAGATGGCAATTCCGGTTTCAACATCTGGTGCTTTTGAAGTAAACGAAGCGATTTTTTCATTGTGTAAAACCGTACCAAGGCCATTGAATGTTTTAGTGAATTTGCTGACAATATCTTCCCATTGGGTTATCTCAAGTTCCTCTGCCACGGTAATCACTCACTGTTCATATTCTCCGCCAGTCAACCAGCCAAATACTAGGCCTAAGGCAATGGAAATCATTGGAATTACATTGCAGATAAGTGTCTCCAATGGTTCAGTAGTTGGTTTTCCTGCGATGTACCAAATGAGTAGCGCGAGAAACATTCCAGGCAGTACCATTGAGGCTCCCATGATAGCAGTACGCAATGTTCGCATGTACTTTCCACATCCTCGCCTTTCATCAATGTATGTTCAAGACAAGCGCTTGGTCATGTCGTGTCCAGATAGTGAATTTAGGATATCATCAGATTCGAGCCAGCCTTTTCTGGCTGCCATCACGCCATATGCGACATCAGCCAGGCCACGGACGGAATGAGCATCAGGGTTGATAATAACTGGTACATTGTTGGCTTTAGCATATTTGCACAAGCGCCAGTCTAAGTCTAATCGATACGGACTGGCGTTTAATTCAACAGCCTTCATTCGTCCTGCAGCATTATGTTCAGCCATATGTTCAATTACGGCAAACATGTCTACCTCATAGCCGTCTCTGCCTTGTAAAATACGACCTGTTGGATGTCCAAGAATCGACGTGGCAGGGTGGTCAATAACTCTGAGTAATTCCTCAGTATTGGTCACTTCATCTCGATTCTTCCACTTGGTCATGGCGTGCACTGAGGCCACAACATAATCCAATTCAGCCAGTATATCATCGGGATGGTCTAATTTCCCGTCCTCAAGAATATCTGATTCGACGCCGTGGAATAAGCGGAAATCTACTCCTTCCTTGGCCCATGCAGAATTGTATTGTCTGATTACCTCGCCTTGGGCAAGCAAGTCCTCAGCACTAGCACCATTGGCAATTTTCAAAGTTGGTGAATGGTCAGCAATACCAAGCCAATTCCAGCCAATCTTACGAGCAGCATCAGCCATTTGTTCTAGACTCGCATCTCCGTCAGAAAGAGTGGTATGGTTGTGTAATGCGCCTCGAATATCAGAAGGGACGATTAATCGAGGCAGTAACTTATCAGTTGCAGCAGCGATTTCACCAGTGTCTTCACGTAGTTCGGGTGAGACCCAGTCAAGGCCTAGATGCCGGTAAATATCCGCTTCATCTAATGCTGGCAACGAAAGGTGTGCTGACGCCATACCCTTTAGTCCCCCAGCTTCCGCTTCGGGAACTAGACCAAATTCACTTAATCTGAGGCCACGATCAATCGCTCTTTGGCGCATGACAATATTGTGTTCTTTACTACCGGTAAAGTACGCTAAAGTAAATGGAAATACTTCTGGCGTAACTAGTCTTACTTGAGCATCAATAGTGCCGCCTGACTCTAATTGCTCGTAATCATCGCCACCAATTGCAGCCATTACATTTGGGTCGATATGGCCAACCGAGAATCCGCCTTCGAAGATACTTGTATCAAGGATTAGACTAATTTTAGACTCGCCAGCACCTTTGACGTCAGCAATCCCGGGTAATCCTAGAATGGCTTTACTAACTCGGTCTTTGTTTTCATCAAGTACTCCAACAACGATATCCAAATCGCCAATTGTTTCCCTGCGACGTCTTGCACTACCAGCGAGTTGGGCTTTGATGACGCCATCAATAGAGGCGATTTTTTGTTCAAATGCTTCACCATACATTAGCCCGATATCGAGTCTCCTGCGGGCTCTGAACCTTGCTAATAATTCAATGCCGTCTAACATTTTTTGCTGTGATTTGGCGCCAAAACCTTTCAGTCCAGCGATGGCATCTTCCTCGGCTGCTTGTCGCAGTGTAGCAATTGAATCAACACCTAGTTCTTCATTCATTATTTTGATGCGCTTGGGGCCAAGGCCTGGAATTCCAAGCATCTCAATTAGTCCCGGCGGGGTGTTATTGTGTAAATCAACCCAATCACTTGGCCATCTTCCTTCACCAACTGCTTGAGATATTGCTGAGCCAAGTCCTTTACCAATACCCTTGATGTCAAACAATTCTCCTGTTGCGACTAGTTCTCCTAAATCCTCAGTAATACCGCCTAGTGTTCGGCTGGCATTTTGGTATGATCTAAGCCTAAACACATTGGCGCCTTGTAATTCCAGCAGCACTGCAACCTGATGTAATGCTTGAGCGATTTGATTGCGTGAAAAGAATGGTGGACCTGTCGGCCGCGGTTTCGCCAAGGTGAAGTCGTTGCCAGCCATGAGTAGAACAAAGCGAAGTCGTTGACAAACCTTACCCTTGGGCTGATTGAATAATTAATACAGATTGGTGCTTAAGAACATCCACCATTACCCCTTGTCATGGCAGGGGTCGATGTGGTGTTTATCGAGCACCTCGCAGAAGCCCTGTGTGGCCTATCAGCAGTGCTATTTACTTTCATAGCGACGTTTTCTCGGTCTGAAAAAGCCGAATATATGGTGCAAAACATAATTGCTGGATCCTTGATACTATGCGCCGTTGTCTTATGGTGGCTGGCCTTGTCAGGTGGTTCACTGTGGGGCTCGGAATACCTGCCGAAACCACTTTCTTTAGTGTGTATTATTATTGCCATTTCAGCACGAATGAACATTCGTGGTACTAATGTATCATTTGGAGCCAATCCACATTCAATTGGTAAGCGTGAAGAAGAATAATCAAACTATTTCGCCACGCGGTTCGTGGTCGCCTTCGGCAGTAGAGTTCTCTCCTGCTTCAGTAGCTTCCTTTTCCATTTTCTTTTTGATGAAATCACGCATGTACTCAGGTAATTCACCGTTGACAAATATTACATCATTGACATTATCGAGTTTCATTAGCGAGTAAAATATCTGCATGGCAGTCATTGGGGTAGAAGAACAACCATTACAACCACCGTCTAAAGACAGCATAATATTGCCTTCTGCGGTATCAATAACGGTCACTACGCCATCGTGGGCATCTAATACTTCCTGGACAGGTCCAATTTCGGCTAAGATTTCCTCCGCACTGATTGCCATGGTAGACCGTGGAGGTCATCTTTTTTGAATCATTTCTCTATTTTGCTGGTTTTTTGGCCTCCGCTTCGCCAAAAAGCAGTAACAATGGGCTATTTTTGTCGATAAAATAGGGGAACCACTTATGAGGAGTTCTCGGGTCGCCGGCTCAATAGGTGCTTATTATGGATATTACAAATATACCTTTGATTGCAGCAGTGACCGGCCTTTTTGGTCTGATAATTGCTTTTGGACTGTACATGAGAGTAAATAAAGTGAAAATCGACAACAAAACAGTTGCCGACATCACTGAAGAGATACAAGACGGTGCTATGGCCTTTTTACAGGCAGAGTATAAAATTCTTGGAATCTTCGTCGTAGTTGTTGGTGCGCTATTGTTCGTGCTCAACGATGTCGAGACCACCTTGGCCTTCTTTGCTGGTGCACTGGCATCGGTGGCAGCAGGTTTCTCTGGGATGAAAGCAGCAACTTCGGCTAATGGAAGAACTGCAATGGCCGCTAAGAATGGCGGACAATCTGCAGCCCTCGCAGTATCTTACAACGGCGGCGCCGTTATGGGTCTTTCAGTCGGTGGACTTGGTCTGCTCGGTATCTCACTAGTTGCTTACTGGTTAGGTGCTGGTGACGCAGCTGGGTCTGGCGAAGATGCGGCTGCTAGTGGTCTAAACATCATTAAGGCAGCAGCAGGATTTGGTATGGGGGCTTCTTCAATTGCTCTGTTCGCTCGTGTTGGTGGTGGAATTTACACCAAGGCAGCTGACGTTGGTGCTGACCTAGTTGGTAAGGTTGAAGCTGGTATTCCAGAAGACGACCCAAGAAATCCTGGTGTTATTGCCGACAACGTTGGCGACAACGTTGGTGACGTAGCAGGAATGGGTGCTGATATCTTCGAATCATTTGTCGGCTCTATTATTGCAGCAATGATCATCGCTAACGAATTCACTACTCCAAACGCAGCAGATTATGTGCTTCTGCCAATCCTGCTTGGATTCATTGGTTACACTGCTTCTATTATTGGTGTGTTCTCAATGGCCTTCCTAAAGAATGGCAAAGACCCGGCAGCCGCGCTTAGAAATACCACCTTCATTGCAGCAATTTTATTTGCAGTAGGTGGTTATGCTGCAATTCAACAAGGTTTCATTGACGTCAAGTACGGCGTCATGCACTCAGTAGTTCTTGGTAGCGTCGTTGGTATTCTAATCGGTTTAGTTACCGAGTACTACACCGGTATCGAGCCAGTATTTGGCATCAAGACCAAGGCTATTCCACACATTGGTGAAATGTCCAAGACTGGACCAGCAACCAATGCTATTGCTGGATTATCAGTTGGCATGATGTCAACATTCATTCCAATTCTATTGATTGCTCTGGGTATTCTTGGCGCTAACGAATTTGGCGGTGAGGACTTGGGATTGTACTGTATTGCTATGGCTGCTATGGGTATGCTAGCAACGGTTGGTGTAACAATGACTGTCGATGCTTACGGTCCAGTAGCTGACAATGCTGGTGGAATTGCTGAGATGAGTGGACTTGGAGATGATGTCCGGGCAATTACTGATGAACTAGATTCTATCGGTAACACTACCGCAGCAGTTGGTAAAGGATTCGCAATCGGTTCAGCGGCTTTGACTTCCCTAGCATTGTTTGCCGCATATACTGCAACCATCGATGGTGGAGTAAATCTCGACCTAACTGAGCCAATAGTAGTCATCGGATTACTAATTGGTGGCGGACTACCATTCGTTGTTGCGGCTATGACTATGACTTCAGTTGGTAAGGCTGCGGGCGATATGGTTATTGAAATCCGAAGACAATTCAAAGAAATTGACGGACTACTAGAAGGCAGAGAAGGTGTTAAGCCTGATTCCAAGAAATGTGTCGATATCTCAACACAAGCAGCTCTAAGAGAAATGGTCGGTCCCGGTGTAGTAGCAATTGCTGCACCAGTGATTGTTGGTTTTGTGCTTGGAACTCAAGCCCTTGGTGGTATGTTGGCAGGTTCTCTAGTCACTGGTGTTCTAATGGCGCTATTCATGGCTAATGCTGGTGGTGCTTGGGACAACGCCAAGAAAGCTATTGAACAAGGTCACATTGAAGGTGCAAAGAAGGGCGACAGTGCCCACGATGCAGCAGTTATTGGTGATACAATTGGTGATCCATTCAAAGACACCTCTGGTCCTTCACTCAATATTCTAATCAAGTTGATGTCCATTGTTGCGGTAGTTCTTGCCGGAACTGGGAAGTTGAATGATACAGGTCTTCTTTGATTAGAATCTCAAAGAACTTAGAAGCGTTAGGCTTTCAAAAGAAGTCCAACAGGCGTAGACATGCGTGCTTACCTGCTGGCGCTTTTGATGATGACAGTCAGCCTTGCTGGTTGCATAAGTGATGAGAGTACTACTGCCTCTGGTATTGGTGATACTACCGAAGATGAATTAGCCCTGCCAGACTGGCAAATTGGTGATCAGTGGCTCTACACATTCATCACTCCAGAGTTTGGTGAAGACAGTGCTCGGTTAGTTGTTGCAGACATTCGAGAAGATGACGGTCTGTTCATGCTGGGGATTTCTTCAGAAGGCGAGGCACAACGCCACGCAGTAATCAATCACAATCCATTCCTTGGCAGAGTGACCATGGATGGTTTATCGGTTTATGAGAATGGTGAGCCACAAGCGGTATTCAATTTCCCTTGGGCAGTTGGCAACAGTTGGAACTTTAGATTACTCGGCCAAGATTGGTCGGCTAGTACCGATAAAATCTACAATGGCGAAGTCACGGTTTCAGCAACATCAAGTGAGGACCACACACTCAACTACGTATTTAGTGGTCGAGAGGGATTTATTAAGAATTTACAATGGACTGATAGTGAGGGTGTTGACAACTTAGCAATGAACCTCAATGTCAAGGATATCGGCTATACCGGTGATGTCTTCTTTTACCGTGCTGGTGATATTCACGATAACTTGTATGAAGAAAACGACCAGGAAGTTTACGACACTTTCCTAGATGAAGGATACTCCCCAAATGAGGCATGGGATACCTTGGTCTGGTATCTTGATGTCGAGATAAGCCAACAAGGTGGCTCAGGCTCACTTAGTATCAAAGACCACCAAGGCGCCTCACCGTTAACTAGAGCGTGGGGTGCAGGAGCNACTGAAAAGGGCTCTTTTGGGACCATNCCTTCCAGTTCTGGTGAGCATTCAATCACCGTTACTGTTCGTGGTCAAGATTCCTTTGTCCACCTCAAAGTAGCCGGTGCCTTAGTTCGCTCATGGACTCTGTGAGGTGTCTGTATGCCGACCCTCATTATGATGCATGGGATGACTGGCAATGCCGAGATGATGCGGCCGTTTGCTGAAAAAATTTTGCCTGAAGGTTGGACTTTAATCGTACCAGAGGCAAGATATAATCACCCAGTTAGAGGACTAACTTGGTGGCGCTATGAGGACTATGACGCAGACGCCACTAGGCGGGCTAATTTGTCACGGCGTGAATTAATCGATGTCGATTCAAGCCTTTCGCAACTTGAACAAATNATTGCNGANCAAGCACCNAAGGGCCCGCTTATTGTNGGCGGCTTTTCGCAAGGAGGTGCCATGGCTCAAGAATTACTACACCTGCCGATAGCTGATAGAATTCAAGGCGTAATATGTATCGGAACTCGCCTTGTCAGGCCAATGGAGTTACGCATGCGTCTTGATGAACTGGAAAAGAAGCGAATGTTTTGGATGCACGGTGAGCGGGATGTTAGAGTCTCGCTAGAAGATGGGTTTGCTATTGCTAGCCTGTTTGAGGGTGCCGGATGGGCAATTGAGATGATTGAACACAAGAAGGGTCATATGATTCCCAACGAGTATCACGAGTCGATCCAAGAATGGCTTACGACCTTCAATGATTCACTTTAGATAGGCATTGGTTTCATCAAAGCCGCCAATGAACGTTACGTTGCCATCTCGCAAATCGAAAATAACCGGTACAGTTCGATGCCCTGTAGCCGCTACGACCGCTTGTCTAAGTCCACTGTGCTGGTCAAAATTATATTCCTTAACTGACAGACTTTTTCCCTTAAGTAAACGCTTGGCTGCAGTACAGTAGCCGCAAAAGTTACCAGTATACATAAGAAAATCTGTGTCTGCTTGTGCTGCGTGTTCTAGGACTACTGATTCCGCCATGTTATCATATGTGCCTAATACCTACCTTTCTTAATATTTAGTATTCTATAATATTCACATGGGTCATAGCAAGTATTTGTATACCGAATGCAGTATATTGGGGTCAGTGAGACCATGGTAAAGCGTAATGTGAAAACAATAGTTCCTACTCATACTGTGCTTGAAGGCGGCGGATTCAAAGTAAGAAGACCTGTTGCCATGGGGTCATTGATGTCACCATTCCTGTTACTGGATGAAATGGGTCCGGTAAATTATGGGCCAAGAGAAGCAATTGGTGCTCCAGCCCACCCACATCGCGGTTTTGAAACGGTGACTTACATGCTTGAAGGAGCCATGCAGCATTCTGATTCGGCCGGTAATTCAGGCGATTTGAATCCCGGTGATGTCCAATGGATGACTGCTGGACGCGGCATAATTCACTCTGAATTACCTCACCCAGATTTTTATCAGGCCGGTGGAGTAATGCATGGTTTTCAGATTTGGGTAAACTTGCCGGCTAAAGATAAGATGATGCCACCAAGGTACCAAGATATTCCCTCAAACGACTTGCCGACTGTTGTCTCAACAGATGGTAAAGTTTGGGCCAAGGTTGTGGCCGGAGAAGCCATGGGAGCCAAAGCAGTAATTGATACGGTGATTCCAATTCAATTTATTCACTATAAAATGCAAGCCGAGTCTAATGTTAGTCACGTAGTTGCTAACGATCTCAACGTCATGGTTTACATGTTTGGTGGTAGTGCCAAAATTAACGGGAAACTGNTCGAGGATGGGCAGTTAGCACTGTTAAGTCAGGGTAGTGAAATTGAGTTGGTTAGCGAACAAGGTGCTGAATTTTTAGTCCTAGCCGGCCCAGAAATAAATGAACCAATTGCTAGATATGGCCCATTTGTCATGAATACAAGGCAAGAGATTAATCAAGCGATATTGGATTTTCAAAATGGTACTCTGGCTTGATTATCATTCTGCCAACCCTGCCGATATTGGTCGGTTAATGACTGCTCACGGCGATAGTTANTGTGCCTGATCTGCCCATGATTTAATAATCATACCTTCGGCTGATTGTAAGTGTTCAGCAACAGTACCTTGCCGTACTCCTAGCGCCTCAGCTAAATCTCGTTGGGTACATTTCCTTGGAGTGCTATAATATCCGAGTTTAACAGCAAGTTCCATGACTTCTTTTCTTCTTGTTGGCAATTGTGGTGCTGCAATCCAGTCTGCTTTCAGGTCTTTACTGATGCGGATTTTAATGGAAGGCGGTAAAATGTTGCCAATTTCATCTCTAAACCTCTTCAATCCTTTTGTCGTGCCTTGAATTGTCATAAAAAGGCCATTAACATTGGAAATGATTGTTGGTGTTTGTACCCATATTTCCGGGTTATTGTGAATTAACATTGATATTGTGCCATGCGCTTTGACACTGATTAGACTGTAACCAGGTACTTGTTCAATAATGCCGGTAATCTCAAATGATTCATCTTTCTCTAGCCACAGCATAGCGTCTTCATCACTATATCTAAGCGACAAAATAAACTCTGAAGCGTTTTCATAAGTCGATAAAATTGAGACTAATTCCACTAGCGTAAAATTTTCTAATAACCCTGCGCCAGATAACATTGCAGACTGGTCAGGATTGACTTGGAGTTGTAAATATCTCAAGTCATGTGAAACCATGCGACCAACAAATTATCGCTTAATCATTGTAATATCAAGGTAATGGGATAGGTTATTATGTGGTGTAGGTGAAACGAAGTAAATCACCGTTCATAAACGGGTTTTTTCTGTCTTATTACAAATTATAAATTTCTGCTTCACTAGCCGCTCAGTAGGTCTTTTAAGATAGATTTTGTGANAAAATATAGGCGCAAGACTCAAAAACAGAACTTTTGTGGCTGTAAACTGGTGAAGCCGATGGGTATAGTTGATGACGTTACAAATTCTGTCAATGAACAAATAGATGTGCTCAACGAATTAAATCCTGCTTTTAAGGTGTTACTCAGCTTTGTTTTTACCGCAATTGGCTATTACATCATCAAATACGCAGTGGTTAGGCCTTGGGGTCGTGTTGTAATGTCCACAGACACCGCATGGGACGACAAATTACACCGACCTGTTGCCAATCGTGCCTACTTCTTTTTGTTTGTTGGTGCCGCCCAATTATCGCTAATTTGGGTATCGGATCAGGCATCGTTTAACGATGATATTTCATCATACTTCTCGGCTATTTACATCCTAACTGCAACCTCTATTGCCAGTGTGTCAATTAAACACATTATTCCCATGGTCATGGACCGCTTCACCGAGAAGTCTAGTGTAACAGTTTCAGGCAGTAATCCGTTGATTACTTTCACCCTCAGATTCGTGGTCTGGTTTGGCGGTATGTATCTAGCCTTAACCGAAGTTGGAGTCGAATTATTCGGTGTTCTCGCATCTCTTGCAGTTTTCTCGTTAATTATTGGTCTAGCAGTTCAACAAACTCTTGGTAACATCATCAACTCCTTCTTACTCGCAATTGACCGTCCGTTTGAAATCGGTGATCGAATTGAAGTTGATGGCACCTGGGGTTCGGTTGTCGGTACCGGTATTCTTTCAACTAAAGTTCTTGACCGAGATGAGCGACTAGTAGTTATTCCAAACAATACCTTAGTTTCGTCCACGATAGTAAACCATGCTCGTGGTGGTGGTGATGGAATGGCTCGACGTATCTCTATTGTTATCGATGTAGGTGTGGATTAC
>PBTA01000039.1 GCA_002726395.1 Methanobacteriota archaeon
ACCGCTTGTTGCAGCGGCATATCTTGACTAGAGGCCTTTGAGGCGCTAGAATCTTTGTCGTGAGAGTCAACTACTGGAAATAACATATGAGCAGTAATTCCCATAGCCATATCCTTGGCAATAGTCGAGAGTAATACATCAACCGATTGTCGATTAATACCAGGCATACTGGAAATTTCTTGATCAACACCGCTTCCAGCAACAACAAAATGTGGTTGGACTAAAGATGAAATGATGCTATGTCCAAAATTTAAATCGCGTCTTGCTGGAGTCCAGCGATTAATTCTCGGCCTGATATTCATTTATTCACCCCTTGCTGATTTCCACCATTTAGCGATAAATTCGGCGGTAGGACCCTGTAAAACTTCGACTGTTGAATTAGCGAAATCTTGCAGTGATTCTATCTCCTCTTGTGATGCTTTGCCCATACACAGTATATTTTTAGGTATGGGTAGGTCATTTTCAACCCAAGCACGGGCAGAAGATGGGGAGGAGAGTAACAATACATCATTATCAGCAACTGGCATCTTGTCGACTTGCTTGGGTTGATTCTCATAGCCAACCCATGTTTTGACATTGAAACCTAATTCAGTTAGGCCGTCAACAAAAGTTGTCGAGCCGACATTGGAACGTGGTATCATTAGAGTTATGTTGCGCTCAATTTTATGCTTGATAAACTCGGTAAGTTCTACTGAATCTCTGGATTTAGCACAAATTGATACCGTCACACCTCGCATGAAACATGCTCTTGCTGTCCCTTCACCAATTGCTAACCATTGGATACGGTTCAAATCACCATTTGTCTTAGCTACTTCGATAGCACACTTGGCAGCAAATGGTGAGGTCAATACTAGGTAAGGCCATTGCGACCGTGAAACGGAGTTTTCGATAAATCCGCTTGGCCAATTATCGGCCTTTGGAATCAATTCTATAACCGGCTGATTCAAAACGTTGATGCCATCATTTCGTAAAATTCTTGCTAACCGGTTTGAATTTAATGTGGAGATTAATTTCGGGCCATTGTCAACTTGTTGAGTTGTACTAATCTGGGTATTGGGTAAATTGATTTCCAACTTGCTCAATGGTCCGTGATATTTCATGCTGTCAAATTTCAAACCTTGACAAAATACTTCACGCCAGTTTTGCGGAGAAACTTGTATCGATACATCATCGCCATCCACTTTAATGCCGGCAGGATACTGACAACCGCCGCCTACCGAGGTGAGTATCTCACGTTCTTTACTTACATCGTCTGCAGTTTTTTGGTGATTTAATGCTGTTCTCAGATGGTTGAGCATACCCTCATCCAAGGCTCGGCAGTGGACTGAAATTGCTCCTTGGCCTGGAGCAGTGGGCCACTGCTCGTCACTAATTCTCACTGCGCTAAAGTCAAGAATCCAATCCTCTAAGGCACCAATTTCATGTAATCGCAAAAGACCAATCTCTGCCAAAACTATCGCATCAACCCTGCCTTGGCGTAGTCTTTTCAATCTTGTTTCAACTTGCCCTCTTACGGCTATTGGGATAACATCTGGCCGTTGTGATAAAATGAATGATTGTCTTCTGCCTGAAACTGTACCAACAGTTCCCGACTTAGGAATAACTGTTAACGCTTCGAGTAATGATGAGGTGTGATCGGTGTGGAATAAATCACCCAATGAAAAGTGATCTTTTGATTTGGGGAAAATGAGTAAATCATTGGTACAACCACGTTCAAGATAAGCCAAATTGACAATATCATCAGAAATCTTTACCGGAACATCTTTGCTAGAATGCACTGCAATATCGATATTTCCAGCCATTAATTCGTGGTCTACTGCATGAATAAATTGTCCAACTGTTGATGCTAGGTCACCACCAAGAGATTGATCTCCTTGTGAAGAAATTCCGACAATTTCGGTTTTACAACCATTATTGTGTAGTATTTGGCGGACCTTATTGGCCTGCCACATTGCAAGTGTTGAGGTTCTAGTCCCGATTTTTATTTGGGTCAATGCGTAACCTCCGAAAGAGTTGACTTTTCATTGATGCGAATAATCGTCTCAGTCACATCACTAGCCACCCTCTTAAGAAGAGTTGGATTGATTGGTCTATCGGTTGATAATACCATATTGCCTAATTCATCGGTGGCAAAGGGCCCGTCTTGATTGCATAGCCAAGTGGCAATCTCTCGAGAAAATGCTTCAAGTTGTGCCTCGGATTCAATAGCATGTTCATATTCCACCCATTGCTTAGATAATGATTCAAGTGTTTGATACATGAATGACCTAAATTTGGCTTGGGTTCTGTCAGTCAATGCTGACATGAACCGTTGTTGAATATCGGTAATCATCAATTCACTCTTTTCAATGGTTGATGAGTAATCCCACTCAACTCCTAACTTGTGGGCGATTTTAATCCAATGCACCATTCCCATTAGGTCTTGATTAGCCCCAATACCTGTTGAATCAATAGATGGTGGCCAAGAGAAATCCATTATCTTGGCTGGAGCTGTTGTCGGAATTGGATTGCTTGAATTATAACTCGCTACCGTATTACGGATTGTTGAGATTATCAGCGATGGTTGGTGATCAAGTTCCTTCCATTGATCAAGCGTCATGAGTTTAACTTTAGCAGCTATCTCTGGGTTACGCTTTACTGATTCATCTGGAGACCTAGAGATTACAGTGATGTCGGTTTGTCCTAAGTCTAGCAAGACTTCTACTGCCTTACAGCCCATCTCACCAAAGCCTAGCACTACTGAGATTGAATGCGGATTTTTTGACACCACTTCTTCCAAAGCAGTTGTCGCAAGGTTAAGCATTGATTCTGTGGTTTTGTTGAAACCAAATTCTCGCCTGATGACCCTATTTGCCGAAATAACGTGATCAAAAAAGGATCCGTTAATGTCGCTGGTTAAACCATGCTTACGATGCCAGGCAACAGAGCCCCTGAATTGTGACATGACTTGTAATTCACCAATCATAAACGAATCTAATCCGCTGCAAACTTTGACTAACTGGCGCCAAACATCAATACCGGTAAAACGATCAAATGGTGCATTGTCAAGAGATGTACTGGCTAGAACGCTGGATTCCAATTCATCACAATCAACTCCAAACCCAACATAAACTACCCTGTTACATGTGGATAATTCAAACAGGTCAGCTCCAAGATTATCTCGTATTTTCTTGATAAATTGTAATCGTTGTTTCTTTGAAAGCCCTTCAGTGGTCAAATATTTGACATGCTCAACATTGCTAGAGTCAAGTTTCATTGAAATCATGCTTACGCTATTAATCAAACTCATTGCGTCGACTCTTTGCCCATCAATTTCGTGAACCGGAGATTCGTTGAGGAAACGCGTCAAATCTATATTAGGTTGGCCTAAATTAACCATCTATCTCCCCTCCGATACCTTGCGCGCAGTCCACCCTTATCAAGGTCAGTCCGATAGGTTCAAATGAATTCAATGACATCGCCTTTTTTTAGTTATTTTAACGCTGAGATTTGCTACTATTATTCAGCCGTTTGGTGACTTCTGAAGGCCATACAATGTACTGGTAATCACGTAGGTATTTTATGAATACCCAACCAATCAATGGCAGCATTGAGTAAGTCAAGATTTGTTCTGCATTCCAAGCCCAAGCATCAAACCACCCCGGGCTATAACCTCCAATTGGCCACATCGGTTTGACACTCCAAACTCCTGAATGAGAAGGGATGTCCAAAAGTAGGTGTGACAGATAGCCAACACTGATTAAATTACTATATCTTGAGCGATAAATTATGGGAGCCAGAATTAGCCCCAAGAATAAGAAGCTATGACTAATATTCCACAGCATCCACGACCAATGTTCGATAATCCACATATTTTCGTAGAAGGCTTCAGCGCTTGGAATCCACATAAAACTATCAGTTTTCATGCCCAAGTAAAGGTACAATGGTATGTTCGCTAAATCAGGACTCATTGCCGCTAACGCCCCTTTAGTACGACGTTTTTTGATACTTTTCGGCGCACATTCTCCGATAATAGCACCAACAAGTCCGTGAAACAATACATCCATGCTATCGCCAACCGTGAATGTACTTGGGTAATGATTTCTGTAATTAAATACCTGCATAATTCCACATACCTATCCTTGAGTTCAAGGCTAATTATTTTCCACAATTACCAAGGTTCATTTTCACTTTCACCTAAGGTCACTAATCAATTCTTTTTAGGCAGAGGCGCCAGATTAAATCATGCCTCGCAAGTATCAACCTGCATTGCTTGAGAGAGTAATTGATGAACAACAAATAGCCCCTAGAATAGGAGAGTTGTATCAATTATCTGGCGGCGGTTTTGGTGGTAAAGCAATGCGCAGTTATGCTGAGGCTTGGGCTGCTATAGCTCTACTTAATGGAGAATATGTTCATTGGATTGATGGAGCATGCCGCTTTAATCCTGCACGAATCATAAAATGCTTATCGAGCAATATCCCTGAATCTAACAATTTACTGCACAATCTATTTGTTGGACGCGGTTTTACCGTGCACCAATTCTCTGCATTAATTGAGAGATTAGCCAGTGAAATAAGTATTACTAAAGCAAAACTAGTGATCATTGATGGGCCTGTAGTGATGCACTTAGATGAACAAGTCAAAGATCGTGAAGCACGCGCCCTATTGAAAAAGTCGTTGAAGCATCTTGCCCATTGCGCTAGTAAATATCACATCGCAATAATTCTGATTACTTCATCAAAACCTTACTCAAAACGCCATGCTAATCTGCTGAAAATGATTGAAAATAGTTGCCCTCAACGATTAACCGGCAGAATTGAGGTGCGAGGTAAAACAAGTAGAATGCGCCTACTGCACCACCCCAGCGGCACGTCTGGATATCGAGAGTTTGCAGTCGAACAAGAAACCTTACAGCAGAGTTTCAGTAGAATTTTTCATCAACAAATAATGTTGCAGCATGGCTCTAATGAAGAGATAGAATCGCTCATTGAGTTGTCATAAAATCAAGTAATGTAGTAGTCTTACTGCCTACTTTAATTTCTTCATCAGACCAGCCAAATGGCGCTAGAATGGCCCAAGTTGCCCGAACTGCCAAATCATGATAATACTGATAATCTATTTTCACACCATTGGCCGTAGCAATTTCCTCGACTAAGATTACTCGATTCATCGGATGATTATTAGCAGGCTTAACAACAACAAATCTAGTTTTGCACCCGGGTAGTATCTGATGCCCAAGACTGTCAGCGCGCAGTAAGGCAGAATGAGTCAGAGTTGAGGTATTAAACTGATTCAGTGTTTTAGTAACTCGGCGAGAGACAACCAAATCGGCTAATTTTACGCAATTGTTATTCAGCAAATTTAGTTGCTCGTGGAGCATTGCTGAGATAGTATTTGGCACCTGTTTACTAGCCAAATTAATTCCCTGGTCAACACAATCGATTAGAATCTGCAAGGCCATATTTTGTAAATTCTTCACCCATTTACACGTTGAATGCTGTCTCGCTTCAATTCCGCGTAATTTCAACCCCTTCTCACCGTATGCCCAATACTTAGTTAGTGAGCCTGCACCATGCATTCTACTTGGTAAGAAGCCAATGAAATGNTACATGTCCTCAAATTCTAGTGGAATACCTATTTCCTGGCTTACATGTTGAGCCAATAATTGCGCTTGGTGTAATTTCTCGGCTCTGGTTTTGATTGNTTTATTCTCAATCCACACACAATCAACGATGGCATGTAATACTGTCCANCCTGCTTGTTCAGCCATTGCAATAGTTTGCAATAATATTTCGCGAGCCCATGCACAGATTGCTTCATGTGCTTCGATTCTACCAAACCGGGCATTTTTGTATCCAGTATAGCCAAAGCAGGTCACTAATAGCCATTTCAATGCATTTTGTTGTTTGTCAAAACGGTCACCTTTGTGTAAAACTTGAGTTTTTAGCTCGCGCCGGCGTTCTATTATTGGCGCTACTACTCGACCGAGAAAACCATGGTTACGACCGCAAGTATGAGATGACAGTCCCGGCACTGGCAGTGCGCCTGAATTGGTAGAAGGAAATAATCCGGTGCCAATTTGTTCCTCTAAATGACGGCGGCGGAGTTCTTGGATAGCTAATTCAATATTAAGCGGCAGCAGGTTTGATCTAGTTATTACTTCACCTGATGGCTGGCAACAAGCACAATTAAGAGTTTCAGGAGANATATTGCGTGTCGCAATAATACTGGGAAACAGACTAGCAAAATCTAGTTCAATCACATCTGTATAGAGGCCGGGTTTACTGTCAAGATACAGCCCTCCACGGTCTGCCATCATCAATTCCCAAGCGGTTTTCGTATCTTCTGGACGATTCTTTTTCCACGGTACTAGAATTCCATCTTCCATAGCAATACGCATTTGTATGGCACTGATTACTGAACCTGGAGATAAGCGTGAGATGTCTTGTGGTGATTGCCTTGAATGGCGTGCTAATTCAAACAAGCCAAGTATGCCACCTTCTCTAACAATGAAACTNGCNTGTTGGTCGATATGTAANCGTCCGTGTATTGGAAAATAACTGTCTTTGCGGATTACTTGGCCGTAAGAATGTACNACTCTAGACATTGTTCTTGCCTTTAGTGTGGAGGATTTTCGACTGAATGAAAAATCAGTTGCCGACTGCTCGCTGAGTTTTTGCAGCATCGGAAAGTGTAGTGAATCGCCGCCTTGAGTTAGAATAATGTCGGGATTTAACCGAACTATTGCCGATTGTAATTGTTGTAAAAACGTGGCAGTTGAAGCACCATGACTGATCTCTTCAGCAGCGGCAATCACACTGTCATTACCACTAGAATACAGTGTTAATTTCACCTGTTCTAGGTGTGAGTCCATGGTTTCAAAGCCATCTGATGAGTGATAGCAAAACTCCATTGCTAACTGAGCTAGTTGCGGCCATGCTTCACTTTCATCGATAACAGTAAATTGATGTCCATTCCAATTTACATGTTGAAACGGACCAATGTTGTGATCGACAAAAAAGCGTTGGGCCAGATGGGCATCTACTGAGTATAATGTATGGCGATGAAATTCCCCTCTTGATTCAATATGTTGAGCTAGACGTCTAATTGCGCGACTATCAGTCAAGTCCACCTCGAGTACATCATGCATCTCATATTGATCAAGTGATAATCGTCGGCGAATAAGTCGCATTGAACCAACGCAAAAGCGCTGGCTGATTTCTTGATATTCAAGCCAGCTAGCCAAATTAATCAGATGAGTTTTGGTTGCGTGAATATGAATTGATGCGCACCATGGTACGATAATTCGCTGCACTCCAACTTTATCGACATACATCCANACATCGATAGAAGTACCATCATCACCTAATTGAGCATCAATAATCCAACCGTTCAAGACATCACTCTTCTGTAATTATTTGGTCAATCTTTCGTTCAAGTTCATCAATGCGTGAATAGCATTCGAGTAACATCGACAATAACATTGGTTTCCAAGAATCATGAGCAGGCATCATCCCACCAGCGGTTCTACGGGTCCTAACNCCATTTTTCAGGCTTGNAAGAGCGCGTTTGTCGGTAGTACTAAGAGCTCGTTCAAAATTATCCAATGCTGATAATTCTGCTTCTATGCGGTTTCGCCATGTTGGTACTGTTCGACCCATTAACNGAAATTGACCGAGCCGGAACACCATCTTTTCCAAGACCCTGTAGCATTGATTAGTTAAACTAAAAATGAAACANTGGGCNGATTCAAAANAGNTTNGATTGTATNGCATATTGCTCATTTTGGGNTGANCTATTATGTTGCCAAATGACGGCTGCAAGTTGCCATAATGCAGATTGAAAAGATGTTGAAAAATCATCTGAACCATCAGGTATTTGGTCAATAGACGGCTCAACTAATAACTCTTGAATGACGTCTTGTAAGCCATTTAATTGGTCAGAAAAATGACTTTTATTAGCCACCCAAATCCCAATAATTGGCTGTGGAGAATCATCAATGTTCAGGTAAACTTTACTTTCATTATCAATGTCTTTAATTAGGATTTGAGATTCGTTTACCATTGAGATTCCTCTGACTAAATTCTTGCCAAGTTCTGTATCATCAAAGGTATGCAATTTTTCAGAAATAGATTGTAGGCGTTCTCCAATATAGGATGGTAAGCAAGTTAGTATTTCAGGAGTGAGTTTTGTCATGTTCACAGAAAGGCCGTTAGGCGGTGGTAAAATATGCACTGAGTAGCCATTATCTGACAAAACTCTGGCGACAAAACAATCCATTAGAGTGTGACAAGCGACTAGAAAAACTCCTTGTTGTGAGTTTAGTGACCGATTTATTTGTGTTGCATATGCTTCAGTATCAAGCCTCGAGTTATGAGTTTCAAGTTCTCTTTTACGAACCACTCCCATCACTGGCATTGAAGGAAAGAACGGTCGGTCAAACAGACCGTGGCACCATTGAACACCAGCAATTGAGGAGGGATCTCGCCCATCAAGAGCATATTTGTCATTGTACTTTTGGCTCTTTGCTAGCGAGTCCTCCAGTGAGTTAGTCCATCTAGGAAATGATTTGCCCCAAGTCATGCGTAAATTATTGTGCAGCTCACCATGACGTAACAGTGATTTTTGACATAAATTCCACAATAAATTTGGTGAGCGGGCATACTCTAGTTCATGGCTTGAGACAATTACTGGTCTAGGGTCCTGCGCAGTATTATTCCATGATTCAAGTGCCCAATGTGGCAGATTAGCTGAACTGTATGGATTGGATTTACTAGCCACATGATGCCAAGCGTGTTCCCGGAAAATCAGTAGTTCGTCAAGATATTTATCTGCGGATTTAGTACCAATCGCTGCGGCCTCTCGAGCCACCTTCATTGGTGATAAAAACCCGTAATGAAAGGCTGCAGACAGCCGTGAAACACCTTCTGAATCCGCCGCATTATTTCTCCTTCGAGCATAACCGCTTAGATTGTTATCAAGGAATTTTTGCCATTTATTCAAGGCGATTATTTCTCCACCCCGCTGCGACCAAACCGGTAGTACAGTTGGGTCAATGTTACATTCTTGAAGTAATTTTATCCGATTTTTGTTAACTAGAATATCTCCTTCAATATCGATTGGGGTGAACGGTAATTTACCAATATAATTTTGATTTTCCACAGTAACTTTTGGCCAACTTTGCTGGACCATTTTCTTCCGCATTCGTTTAGTAGCGTCACGGAACTTGAATGGCCTATCAACGGATTTGCCAAATAATGGCATCGGTATTACACAATGGCAGTCAACTTCGACAACTGGACATTTGGCGTCCTTGCCAACATTAGCCACCCAATGACTCCATGGTGGCAAAGGAAACATATCGGTGACAATGCAGCTAGCCGTTTGACTNAATTCCTTAAGNACCGGTTGACGATGACCACTGCGAGCCAAATGCAAGACATATCGCAAGCCCATTGCTTGGCATCCTTGATGTAAATCAACCGCTCCATCGAGTAACATATTGTGATGCCTAAGTGAAGCCCAAGGATACCTCTCATCTATTGCTTGATAGATGAGTAGAGGTACATTNTTTTGTTGGGCAATTAACCGACCAACATCTATCGCTGGGTTTTCATGAACTCGAAGAGCTGACTTCAACCAAACAATTACTGGACCATCGCCCGCAATATTGGCAACAGTGTTGACCAATATTGAACGGTCTTCCAAGTGGTTTGGTAAATCACTCAGCATAACTCCACGAAAATACCTATCCGATATATACCGCTGTTTTTGTCAATAATCCCATATTACGGAATACAACGCAAGTATTTATGCTATAAGTGAAAATNNCNAGCATGGCAAACGGTTTAGTTTCTGTTCATGACCGCCTTCTTGGCAGGCCTGCAGAAGCCTACATTCGACGAATAAGTTTGATTTCAGCCATTATTGGTCTGATTGTCCATCTACTAATGTGGATTGCTTATCAGACCGAAATAATTAGCGTAAGCGCAGGCTCTGCCAGCCTCCTAGATTCACCACTGGACGCACTATATACTCCGTTTTCTATTCTGCTGGCCTATGAAGTATACCAGCTAATCAGAGCAATACCAGAGTCATTCTCCACGGCAGTGGGAAAACAATTTGAAATCGTCACCTTACTTGTGGTGCGCGATATCTTTAAGCGACTATCAGAGATTGAATTCAATGGCGATTGGACCGTTGATTCCGAATTGAAATTAGTCGTTATTGAGTGTTTTACTTTCCTGACGTTATTCACCACTTCATTGATTTATCGGGCCAATAGTTCAACTGAGGCAAAGGATGATACAACGGATATCGAATTGTCTAACTTCGTCTACAATAAACAAAAAATAGCGTTATTCTTGCTGGGCACATATGTGCTGATTGCTGTATTTTCCTTCACCAATTGGGTTATTGCGGTAAGTGAAGGAGACGGTTCGGTGACTCGAGAAATATTCTTCCTTGACTTCTTCACGGTACTTATTCTGGCTGATATTCTGATTTTACTGATCTCTTATGGTTACTCTACCGACTTTACCAACCTAGCAAGAAATACTGGATTCATCCTCTCTACGGTGGTATTGAGAGTGGCAATTGGTGCCGGTGGCTTATCTTCGATGATTCTGTTTGTCCTTGGAGGAATATTGGGTACAACTGTCTTAATAATCAGTTTACGTTTTCATGAATTCCATATCGATGAAGTTGACGTTACTGCTGAGTGATGTCTGACATTACTAGCCTTACTGTTGCTTTGGCTGAATTAATGACACCGGGAAGGCCGGCACCTGGATGAGTTCCAGCACCAACGAAATACAGTCCTGGGATTTTCCCGTCTTTGTTGTGAGGGCGGAAATAAGCGCTTTGAGTAAGTTTGGGAGCGACGGAAAAGGCTGAGCCTTGAAACGCTGCTAATTCACTTTGAAACATTTTAGGGGTAAAGTGTCTTCTTGTTACGATATGTTTGCTCAAGTTAGGCAGTTCTACTTCCAAAGCCTTGATGATTTTATCAGCATAATCTTCTGCGATTGTCTCCCAGTCAACATCAGCTCTGCCAAGATGGGGTACTGGGGCAAGTACGTAACCTGCACTGCAGCCCTTTGGTGCTAATTGAGGGTCGGTGACGGTTGGGACGTGAAGATAAAGACTGAAATCTTCTGGTAAATTTTTACCCTTAAAAATTTCATTCAACAATTCTTTGTAACGCGGACCAAATAGAATTGTGTGATGTGCAACATCCTTGTACTCAATATCAGTACCAAAATGCAGGACAAACAGTGACATGGACCAATCCATTTTTTCTAACTTCTTAGTCCGTTTACGAGCCACTGGATGGCTGGCGTAAATATTCTGGTAAGTATGATGAATATCGGCATTTGAAACTACCACATCATAGGTCTGCTCTGTCCCATTATCATCAGTTATTATATGCTGATTTCCCGATGAATTGCTTGACAGTTTAGCGTGTTTCACCGGAGTATTTAGCCGAATCTCGCCGCCCAGTTCTTCAAATAATTTGACCAATGCTTGCACCAAGGCGTGAGTGCCGCCACGCGGAAAGTAAACTCCCCATTGACGCTCTAAAAAGTGAATTAATGTGTAAATTGATGAGGTTTGAAATGGATTGCCCCCCACCAGTAGTGAATGGAAACTCATTGCTTGACGCAAATGCTCGTCTTTGACATACTTGGAAACAGTCTTGTAAACTGAGCGCTCGGCGCGTAGTTTCATCAAATCAGGCGTTACTTTTAGCATGTCTGAAAACCGTAGAAACGGGCGGTCGACTAAATCTGTATAACCAATATCAAATACTTTCTTGGAGTACTCAAAAAATCGTTGATATCCTTTAGCATCAGCCTCACTACGTTGCCTAATTTGTTCTAGCATCTTATCCTCATCACGCACATAATCAAACCGGTCACCATCACTCCAAATCAGTCGGTACATTGGGCCAACTTCGAGCAGTTCGATGTAATCTGCCAGTTTTCTATCGGTTAATTCAAACAACTCTTCCAAGGTGTGAGGTGCAGTGACTACTGTTGGGCCTGCATCGAATGTGTAGCCATCATCGTGATAGACATAAGCACGCCCACCAGGCTTGTCTCGAGCCTCATACAAAACGGTGTTTACTCCGGCACTCTGTAGTCTGATGGCTGCTGCTAAGCCACCAAATCCGCTACCGATAACTGCAGCCGTTTTTGTAACAGATTTTTCGGCCGCCATATCGTGGTGGGTGAGATTGAGGTAAATAAAAATCCGTTTTTCCAATTACCCCAAGAAATAGGGGTTTGAAGCCTTCAACTAAACAGTCATTTAAAACCGCCTAAATGTCGTGGTAACAATTAGAGGCCGGTTTACGAAACGGTTTTTGGGCTGAAAGTCGATGTCAAATGAGAACCTTACCCCCGATGAATCACTCGCAGTAAATGGCGAGAGCTTCCATTGGGCTAAGCGTTTCTTGGGCAAAAAGATGGGTTCTGAAGCAGCAAAATTGTATGCCTTTTGCCGCCTGTTAGACGACATGGCNGANGGNGANATTGANAATGGACCAGNNAGNNTNGTNAACATNAGAGCNGCGTTNATCGAAGGCAACACNGANGCCGACCCNGCANTNAAATCATTTAGCCCGTTAATGGAAGATCAAGAATTCCCCTTACCGGTACTAATCGCATTAATTGACGGATTACTAGACGATCAANGAGAAAAAGTGCTGTTTGTTGATGAAGCAGAATTACTCAGATACGCTTACAGAGTTGCCGGAACTGTTGGACTCCTAATGTGCCATGTTCTTGATTGTCACGGCCCAGACGCTAAAGCCCACGCAATAGATTTGGGCATTGCAATGCAGTTGACCAATATTGCAAGAGATGTGCTAGAAGATGCTCAAATGGGCCGTAGATACTTGCCTGCCACCTGGACTGGTGATATCAGCCCACAGCAAATTGTCGATGCGGCTAATAANCCGGGCGGCCAACATGGCCAAATCATCACGCAGTCAGTTGAGCGCCTACTAGCANTGGCTGAGCAGTTTTATGCTAGTGGTGCTAAAGGTTTCCCACAATTGCACTGGCGTGCTCACATGTCGATTGCAATTGCCGCCAAAGTTTACCGACAAATCGGAGTACAACTAGCTANCAAAGGCTATGTTTGGCATCAAGGCAGACAAGTCACCTCACGTGCTAGAAAATTAATCTGTTCANTAAAAGCCATTGCTGGTTTATCTAAGCGCATAGTTAGAAAGAAACACGAACACAATTCAAACCTCCATAATTCTCTGGGGGGGCTACCGTATGTCTCATGACATCGCAGTAATAGGTAACGGATGTGCAGCATTATCTTTAGCCGCCAAGGCCGAGCAACTTCCCGATTACCACCTCACTTTAATCCGACCAAATGGTGCACCAAAATCCAAAGACCATGTATGGGGTTTTTGGAGTGATGAAACTCTTGAAGACGCCGTAAANTTAGCTAANGGCACTTGGCACCAGTGGGCGGTCATTACTCCAAAGAAACGTACCATAATGTCCTCAACATCGATGCCTTATAATGCCATTAAACGAAGTGATTGGACTGCTCATTGTCAAGGTCTAGCACAATCTGCCGGCGTGAAGTTCATCGACCAAGAAGATTGGCANATGGAGANTAATTCAACAGTATTTGACACTAGACCACCAGTGGTTCCAGATGATTGTATCCTCCAACATTTCCACGGTTTAGAAATCAGAACTAAGACTCCTGTTTTTGAGCCTAAAACTGCGATACTGATGGACTTTAGAGTCGACCAATCAAAGGGTATGCATTTTATTTATTTACTGCCATATTCAACTACTGAAGCCTTGGTTGAATCAACTATTTTTTCGACTGATTTAGCCGATGAGCAGTTTTACCTCTCGACTATTGATAATTATTTAGCCACGCATTATCAAGTGGAAGAATATGAAATTACTCACCGTGAAAATGGCGTGATTCCACTTGGTAAATTATCCCCTCATGACGTTAATATCCCCGGCTTAGGGGCTAATGGTGGAGCAACTAGACCGGCTAGCGGCTATGCTTTTTTGTTTATTCAGCGACAAATTACTTCAGCAATTGAGCGAGTTAATGCCGGCCAAGAACTTACCTTCTCTAATCCCCACAAGCGACTAGACCTGTGGATGGATTCGGTGTTACTGACAGTGCTAAGACACTGGCCACAGCATGGTCCAAACCTGTTTTCAAGTATGGCGAGAACGCTTACTGGTGATCAATTTGTCAAGTTTTTGAGTGGTGATGCTAGTTGGTGGATTCGCCTTAAGGTTATTTTTTCAATGCCGAAAATACCGTTTCTCAAAGCACTAACAAAACGTGCTTTTACCCGCAAGAAAGTTAGCACTGCGGTGGTGGCCTAATGGACCTAATATCCGGATTATTAGACTTAGGTGTGTGGAATTTAATCGGCCTAGCCGGTATTGTATTGATCGGTTTGCCACATGGAGCACTAGATGGTGCTGTTGCCATGCATTTAGGTCTAGTTGACAAATTCTCATCTATGGCTAGATTTGTAATTATTTATGTTGGATTAGCCGGACTGGTGGTTGGTGCTTGGATTATTGCTCCATCGCTTTGTTTAATCGTTTTTCTAACCATTAGTATGTTACATTTTGGCGCTGGCGATGCTAGACATGGTGAAGGAGCACTACGTTTTGCTGAAACTCTGGCCCATGGTGGCCTGGCAATCGTTGGCATTAGTCAATTTCATCGCAGCGAAGCAGATGAGATATTTTACTATCTAATTAACCAAGATACTGCGATGGTTTGGCTAGCCATCAATGTGTTAACTGTGGCAGTAATTGTTGCCATTATTGCTTGTGTAAGTCAAGCAGCAAAAGATGTCAAATGGTCTGCTACGGCCTTGGAATTACTGGTACTTGGAATCGTGTATGCTCTGGTTCCCCCGCTACTTGGCTTCGCGATATACTTCTGTCTAGTTCACTCGGCACGACACTTTAGGCGAATTTTATCGACAATCAAAGCCACTGTTGATTTTTCTAATATCAAAAATCAGGCGATTTTGTTTACCACAATCAGTTGGATTGCTGCAGGAATCGCCTTCTGGATGTTCGCTGATTTTGCTGACCCTGGACCAACCGTAATGCGCATTACCTTCATTGGACTAGCAGCCCTTACCGTGCCGCATATGTTACTTATTGATGGGGTAATGAAATCAAAAAATAACAAAATAAGATAACCAGCAAATTAGACTTATTTTGACATTTATCGAAGTAGAAGATAGTAGCAAAGATTTCTGAGTCATATCTTCTTAAGACCTTTACAAAGAAAGTTGGAATTGTAGTA
>PBTA01000009.1 GCA_002726395.1 Methanobacteriota archaeon
CTGCAGGTTGCTCTGCCAGCCAACTTGATACAGATGGAGACGGTATTAACGATGAATTAGACCAATGCCCGTCAACATCACCAAACGTCCCAATCAATGGATTTGGATGTGCTGCTGACCAAAGAGATACCGACATGGATGGCTTAAACGATAATGTTGATTCTTGTCCAAATACTCCTACTAATGAAATAGCCAACAATAACGGTTGTTCACCATCGCAAACTGACATTGACTTAGATGGTGTATTTGACAATCAGGACTTGTGTGCTAATACAATACTCACTGACTTGGATGGAGATGGTAACTTTGATGTTGATTCAGCCGGATGTTCACCAATACAATATGATGATGATGATGACATGATTGACAATACTATTGACATATGTCCTGCAACACCAAATGGAGAACAGCCAAACTCAGTTGGTTGTTCAGATTCACAATTAGATGAAGATATGGATTCAATTTGGAACTCTGATGACCTATGCTTTGATACACCTGCTGGAGAGTCTGTTGACCAAAATGGTTGTTCTGAATATCAAAAGGATGATGATCAAGATGGTTATGTTAATGCAGAAGACAATTGTAGCAACACACCGCTAAACAATATCACAGATGATAATGGTTGCAGTCTAATTCAATTAGACTCAGATGGAGATGGAGTCAATGATTACTTTGATGCATTCCCATTTGACAGTAATGAGTCTGTAGATACAGACGGAGATGGAATTACTGACAGATTAGATGCTTATCCACTAGATGAAACAAGATCTGAGGCTGAAGCAAAAGAAAGTGGTGGTGGATTCATGTACATCGTATTAGCAATACTGATAATTGGTATTATTGGAGCACTCCTAGTAGTTAGGAATAAACAAGAAGGTGGCTTTCAATCTCAATTCTCACAAGTAGCAGAAACCGATGATGTAACAGAAAATAATATGGCTCAAACAGATTATCAATCCAAGGATGTGCCTCAAATCAGTCAACAGCAAAACCAAACATGGGAAGAGAATGGGGTGCATTGGTCGATTGATGAAAATGGCCAATTATCTTACTTTGATGATGGGACACAATCTTGGGAATTATTCCAGCAGTGATAAATCCGAATTCCATTTCCTGGTGATATTTTGAGTATTAGGTCAAAAATTATCGCCACAATGATTAGACCAAACAAATTGCTATACAATTTGTTTAGACCATCGGCTAAATTTGTCAGATATTACGTCCACCCACAAGCCTGGATTGGTGGTCTAGTTTTCTCCTCTTTCGGAATTAAAGTAAAACGTGATAATTTTTCAGGGATTCCCGGAGCTATTTTCACTCCTAGAAAGAATGTCAATACAAAATCAATAATTTTTTACTTACATGGAGGAGGTTATTGTTTTGGCTCTTCCCTAACAACCCATAAGGTAGGACTAACTAAATTAGCCAAACAGACTAGATCTGTTTGTTATTCAGTTGATTACCGATTGGCTCCTGAACATCAATATCCTGCGGCTTTAGATGATGCGCTAACTGCTTGGAAGCATATTGTTAGTCAGAACCGTAATTGCAATATAATCTTAGCAGGAGACTCGGCAGGAGGAGGTTTGGGTCTAGCTTTAATGATGTACTTGAGGGATAATAATGAGCAACTACCTGACGGTTTAGTGCTATTTTCACCGTGGACCGACCTCACTTGTAGTGGAGAGACTTACGAAACAAAGGCCAAGTATGACCCAATGTTTTCCACTAATATGCCAAAAGATTCTGCCAATATCTATGTTCCTGAGGATGTAAAAAAAACTGACCCTTACGTATCGCCATTATACGGTAATTTTACCAATCTACCAAGGACTTTAGTCCTAGTTGGTGACAACGAAATCCTCCTTGACGATAGTAGACTATTTGCTCAAAAAGCGGAAGAATCAGGTGTTGATATCGAAATTGACATATGGCCAAGTATGTTTCATGATTGGTGGTTGTTCGGTTCTTTCATACCTGAAACGAGACTGGTATTGGATAAAGTAGCCAATTGGATTAACAATGATTAGTTAATTTATTTCAGTCTGTTCAAATAACGCCTTGAGCAGTCATTGCTTCAGCAACTTTGAGGAAACCTGCAACATTGGCACCAAAGACATAATCGCCCTCTCTACCATATTGTTTTGCAGTTTCTGATGCATTCTTGTGGATATTAACCATGATAGCTTCTAGTTTTTCATCAACTTCTTGGCGTGTCCATGATAATCTCAGAGAATTTTGTGACATTTCCAGCCCAGAAGTTGCAACTCCACCAGCATTTGATGCTTTACCTGGTGCAAACAGAACACCATTCTTTTGGAAGACTTCAACGGCTTCAGGTGTGCATGGCATATTTGCCCCTTCGCCGACTGCAATAACGCTGTTATCAACTAACATTTGCGCTTCTGAACCGTTCAACTCATTTTGAGTTGCACATGGTAAGGCTACGTCAACATTTACTCCCCACAAACCATTAGGAGTTGGTTCAGGAGCAGATGCTGTGAATGTTACACCATCATGAGCGTCAGCATATTCAGAGATCCGTCCGCGGCGATTGTTTTTCAAATCCATAATAAATGCTAATTTCTCACGGTCTATTCCAGACGGGTCATGTATCCAACCACTTGAATCTGACATAGTTACTGGTACACCACCGAGATCTAACACTTTTTCACAAGCAAATTGTGCGACGTTTCCAGAACCTGAAATCGACACAGTAGCGCCTTCGAAGGATTTACCCTTAGTTGCTAACATTTCTCTAGCAAAGTAAACTAGGCCGTATCCAGTTGCTTCTGGACGGATTAAAGAACCGCCGTATGACCTACCTTTGCCAGTTAGAACACCGGCTTGAAAATCATTGCGTAATTTTTTGTACATACCAAACATGTACCCAATCTCACGACCGCCAACTCCTATATCCCCTGCTGGAACATCGCAGTCATGCCCTATGTGTCGCCATAGTTCCATCATGAAAGATTGACAAAAACGCATTACTTCGCCATCAGATTTGCCCTTTGGATTGAAATCTGCTCCACCTTTACCGCCACCCATTGGAAGACCAGTAAGTGAGTTCTTGAAAATTTGCTCAAAAGCAAGGAACTTCAAAATTGATGCATTAACACTGGGATGGAAACGTAGACCACCTTTGTATGGCCCTATTGCACCGTTGAATTGAATTCTGAAACCCCTGTTGACTTGAATGATTCCTGAATCGTCAACCCACGGCACACGAAATTGAATTAATCTTTCTGGCTCAACTACGCGCTCGGCAATTGAAGTGTATTCAGGGTGAGCCTCAAGTACAGGCTCTAATGATTCCAATACTTCCAAGACTGCTTGGTGGAATTCTGGTTGGTTTGGGTCTCGGGCAATTACTTTTTGATAGATAGATTCGATAACGCTCATTACTACACCTAATCACTTTGTGATGGCTCGCCCAATTTTTCCCCCTTTCTAATAGTTGCCCCGTCTTGCAAGGCATAGGGCTTAGTTTTCAGTTGAATGGACAAACCGTGTTAAAGCGGTTTAGCCGTTCAATACGCCTAGTACCGTTGGTATCAACATCAGCCATTTGACGAATTGCTTCCTCAATCATACCATGCTGGTCTGGCTGAAGACCGATCAAATTTCGCAACACTTCAAGCATTGACCATTCATCCTCGGTAATTACTTCATCATCCAGAGCGGCAATCAATGCACTTTGGTATGTTGTTACATCACCCAAATGGTGCCCCGAATAGTCTTCTTCTAACTCATCAAACGGGTTTTTTTCGTCGCCTCGTACTATTGCTAAGCACTCAGCTGTACTACCTGGAGATACGCCAAGAGCATTGGCTAGTACATGTAGAATACTAGCCTCATCATCTGTAACAATTTCATCATCCATTGCAATATCTAAAGTTCTCAAGTAAAGATACAGACCCCGACTTGGTATTACGCTCATGACTCTTCTAGACTACCAAAGTATATCATTATACCAGTCAAATGTTCTTCACCCCTGATAGTAAACGAGTCACAGAAGCCCACTAACCATGTATATATATCTCA
The DNA here is from genome assembly GCA_002726395.1 of Methanobacteriota archaeon. GTDB lineage: Archaea > Thermoplasmatota > Poseidoniia > Poseidoniales > Poseidoniaceae > MGIIa-L1. Next base: position 4,048 of record PBTA01000009.1, read on the forward strand.
AATCATAGCGTATTACATTGTGTTACAATTTGTCACCAATTAAGATACGTTTATATGCTCTCTAACCTACCGTGGGTTGAGGAAGACACATGGTAGCACCGAGTTCACACATTTCTCTTCGTATCAATGAAGAGGACTTGATGCTGCTTGATGCCAAGGTTGGACAACATGGAGCAAGGAACAGATCTGATGTCGTCAGATTGGCAATTCAAGACTATCTTAGGGGCCAACCTAGGTTACCTGAGATGGATACTATCAAAATTCCACTAGGTAGAAGAGATAAAATGCACCTTGAGATGCTCTACGAACTTGAAGGCACCAGTAAAGAACAAGCTGCTCTGGAAGGGCTCAAATTATACATTACGAACTCGATAAAAAGAGATGAAGATACAATACAACTCGAAGATGCTCTTGAGAAATCAAGAGCCTTGACTTTGAAAAGCAAAGAATACCAAGAATAAGGTGAGAGTGCAGAGGGGATGGGAATATGAAGCAAAACGAAAATAATAATCGTGATGCTACCCTCAAGGGTGATGAAATTAGATCCGGTTTCACCACCATCAACAACTTGCGGATGCGTGCCCGTCTTGCACGTAACGGAACATTGGGAGATGCCAGTGGCAACAGTGACAACTCCTTTACCCCCCCTGGAGGCGGTTGGGGGGACTCAAATTCCACCCCAGCTAGCTGAGTTGGTGGTTTCCACGTGCCCAGACCCCCCACTTTTCTGGGCACAATTACTCAAGATTAGTGCAGCCGCGAGGCGAATCCTTTAGAATCGTCGACATTGGCTGTTAACTATGGCGGGAGATTCTATCACAGATGATAGGGGAGAATTCCCGTTTTTAGCCCATATTGAACCGCGACCAGGCCAAATAGATATGATTCGAGAATGTCGTGAATCATTAAAGAAAAATGGCCATCATTTAGCGGCGGCCCCAACAGGAATTGGCAAGACTGCCGCGGCTATTGCTGCTGCATTGGAAGTCGCCCTTGAATCAGCTGAAAAACCCCACATATTATTTCTCACGGGCCGACAATCACAACATAAAATTGTAATTGATACTGTTAGAAAAATAAATTCAATGATTGAAGGAGTAAAACGTCCAATCAAAGTTGTTGATATTATTGGCCGGGAATCAATGTGCGAGGTTGTTGACGTACAATCTGGAAGGTGTTTGTGTGAACAAGGCTCTAGCGAATCTGCTAGAGGAAGGCTCAAAGATGATGTGAGAAAATTTATTTTAGAATATCCACGCCATGTTGAAGAAATAGTTGACAAGTCAAAAACATGGGGTGTTTGTGCGTGGCAGACATGCCGTTCTGCAGTTAAAGACAGTGATATCCTAGTTTGTGATTATAATCATATCTTCGCTGAGCAAGTTAGAGAAAGTTCACTACCTTCGATGGGAGTTAGTTTGAAAAATTGTATTTTAATCGTTGATGAGGCACACAATTTACCTGATAGAATAAGAATGAGCATGGAGCGTGTAATTACCCCAATAATTATCAGAAATGCAGCCATGGAATTAGAAGAATATATGGGCACTTTGGAAAACTCTGCCATGAAGAATTCATCAAGTAACACAATGCAGTCTCTTGAAGAAGTACAATGGGCTTTTGAAGTTATTAAGTTACTTCGATTAAAATTAGGAGATTATTTTAGGTCCCTTCACTCACAGGTTTCTGATGATGATGAAATAATCGTTAGTGTTCAAGAATTTACCGAAAAGATTCATCAGGCATGTGATGAGTTTGAAGGCCTAGTTGGACAAATGAAACTTGATCAAAATGTAGCGATTCAGCCACTCATCCAAAGGTCGCAAAGATTGCTTAGACTTTCTGAAATATTAGCAAAAGTGGTAATTGATACTGAATCTGAGGAAGAAGCATCCGAACCCGACTCACATAGAATCTCATACATCTTTGAGGCAATAGAAAAATTTGGTAAAACGTCTGCCTTTTGTATGGTTTTTTCCCCTAAAGGCAAAGAAGGTAAAATTACCACTCACTTGTTAGACCCCGGTGTATTATCTGGAGAAATATTTGCCATGTGTAGTGGGTCAATACTAATGTCAGGTACCCTTTACCCACCAGACATGTATGCCGACATATTGTCCCTTCCCAAACGGCTTACCACAAAGACGTCATACAAATCACCATTTGCCGGAGAAAGAAGACCTGTACTAATTGCCAAAGACGTCACAACAAGATACAATGAACGCTCTGAAGTGATGTGGAATCGTATGCGTTCACACATACAGGCCCTAATTGATGGCAGTGAAGGACATATTGCAGTGTTTTGTCCATCATACCGATTGATGGAGGAAATTATTGGAGATGTATACTTCAAAGGCGTCACGAAAAGAGTTGAATCAAGAGATTGGTCAAAGGATGATATTGACAAAATAGTTGCTGAATTAAAAACCGAGAGAAGCTCTGGCAACCGTATACTATTATGCGGAGTATTCGGTGCTAGATTATCTGAAGGTATTGACTATAATGATGGTGTTTTAGGTTCAGTAGTTTGTATAGGAATCCCCAATCCACCACCGTCGGTTTTATCAAATTCGTTAAAACAATATGTTGCAGATAAATTTGGTAAAGAAAATTCATGGAGGTATACCGTCACACAGCCAGCCATAAATTCAATTCTACAAGCGATGGGACGCCCGATTAGATCTGTTGAAGATAGAGCATTAATACTGCTATTAGACAAACGTAATGGCGATAGGACTTACACAAATTGTTACCCAAAATCCATGAAGATGAACGCAACCAATGACCCCAAAACTACCAATGCCTTTGCTAGGCGATTTTTCCGACGAGTAAAACGTAACTAATCACGTCCAGTAAAATAACAAGGTTCATGGATGTTTGAGCACTCGGCTATTCCATGACAACATGGCAACGCGTTGATATCTCTGACGAGGAATTTGACTCCATTGAAGATAATCAACAACCTGGTTCCGAAGGATTATCCTCTACACCTGAACTACTGCATGGAGATTTTAATTCAAATGCTCATCATTTAGCAGATGTGCAAAGTCAACACAAACAAGTTTTAGTGACTGCAGGTATGATTCCCGAGGAACATATCGCTAATGTCGAGCCATCGCTAAAATTAGAATGGATGGTAAATGAACTCAATGGCAGAATAAACCCGGACGGATTAACAATACCATTGCTAGGGGTCGAACAAGGTCAAGTAGAGTTATATTCGCGTCAAATAGATAATAGCATTGTGCTCAAATTAAAAATCACTGAAGATGACGGTGACACTCTTGAAAGAGAATTAACAGCACCAAAAGGAGTTACCATCGACAATTTAAGGGCAAGCTTGGTCAACGACCGGCTAAACCTTCGCTGGTAAGACTCAACGATTTGGTATCGCTGCAAGCGAAGAAATCTCTTGAACCATTCTCTCAAGTGCCATTTGCGCTGCTTGTTGATGCTGAGCACCCATTTCTTCTCTGCTGTACCTTGCCATCTCAAACATATTGTCAAGGGCGGTTAGAGCATCATCAGAAATCTGTGGCATGGCTTGCCGTATAGCAACTTCAAACTCACGAACAGTCTCGAAATCCCTTCGTAAGAAACCATTCTGTTGTAATACAGAACACATATTTTGATAGCACGTGAAGATGGTTTCTCTAATCGAGTCACCAGCCGCAAGTAACTCTGCTGTATAAGCAAATACTTCGGCTGCCTCTTGTAATAACTCATTCTTATTCTTCATACGGTAGGTCACAATTCCAGCCGCAACCAAAGCAATTACTAGCAGAATTACTACATATGCCCAAGTAGCCACCGTCGACTCTTCCTCATCAAATTTGTATTTAGGACTAAATTCATTCGAAGTTCTCAGCGACTCAAATTTCTGCTTGCTATTATCGGAGATAATTGGATCATTGATTTGTGCATCAATAGTCACATACCCCCAACTTTCGAAATCACCAAATGGATTTCCGTTAGAAATAAATTCAAACTCTGCCAAACCTGAAGGGTCAGTAACTACAGTGAGTGGATTGGTCAACTGCCCATTAGATTCGTTCAATAATGTGTAAGTGACTGAAATTCCAGGGACACCTAGTCCTGTATCATTTGCGAGTATTGTTATACCACCTGTGACTTCATTATTGCCACTCTCTTCGATTTGAGCGATGTCCCATTGATAATCTACGTTTAACTTGATGAATATCGCACGGTTAACCGAAACCCCATTTAGGTACAAGGAACTATTTTCAAGGACATCGAGATAGATATACTCAGAACCTACTCCATACCAAGATGGAGCAGTCGTGTCAATGGTGAAGTTACCATTGAACCAATTCAGGTTAACTAAACTACTTGGTATGCATTTTGCGCCTTCTCGTTGGGTCGCACATTCCGTACCGTTACCAACATTAATAGTCAAATCCTCAAATATTTCTCCAGTCCCACCTACTTCTGAAATCGAACCAGTTATGGTTATTGGACCAAAGGTTCCATCAGACCTAACGGCAACATTAGTTGAACTTGCATCAATGGAGACTTGTAAATTAGCCCAAACAAATGCGGCCAATTCTTGATTTGTTCCAATGTGCGAATATGTCCCGGCAAATACAACATCAAACTGATGTTGACCCCTAGTCAAGTCTTGACTTGCCAGTATAACAACTTCCCATTCACCGTTTAATCCAGTCTTTGTAGTCGCAACTAATTCACCATCAAGGTAAATTTCTAAATCTTCATCCTCAAGTCCTTCATTCGTTAGTGAGTCGATATCAAACAGTCGACCTGAAATCTCCCAAATATCCCCTCTTGTAACTTGTGATTTACCATCAAAAGATGCAGTGATATCTGCTCTGTGAGCTAAGAAGAAAGTTGTATTAGTGCTATTTGCCCGGTAGTAACCTTGACTTCCAGAATAAGCCGTTAGCGTATGATTTCCAAAGTCAAATAAGTCAGTTACCAACCAGTTGTATGTGAAATCACCATTTCCGTCAGTGATAATAGCAGCGATGGTAATTCCTTCAATGACTAATTCAACCTGGTGATTTGCGAGTGGAGATAATTGATTGTCTGCAACACTTCCTATTATCGTCACATTCTGACCTACTGCCACTGTTTCTGGCAGTGACACATCTAGTACAATGTGGCTGAATATATTCCATGTGCCATTGGCATCGCTTGGAAGATAAAATGTGCTACCAACAAATCTTATTTCAAGAATTACCGGGCCAAGTTCCGCGTCTGCTGGCACAGGATAAATCGCAGTGAATAATCCTGAAGAATCGGTTGTAACGTTTGTCATAAACTCACCGTCGAGCCAAACTTCTACAGTTAATTCATTGAGTGGATTATCTACTATGTCAAGCAATAACCCTTCAATTATCATAACCTCTTCACGATTTACATCGCCACCTTGAGTTATCAGCGATATTTTTGTCGGCACACTAACATTGAATGGTACAGTTGTAGAACTTGGAAGATAATATTCAGGGTTTGATGGTTCACCAACACCGATTGGGTCTACCCAATCTCTACCACCAAAGAATTCAACAGTAATTGTGTGAGAGCCTGCAGTTATGTCGTCTGGTAACATATATCCTAAGCTAAACTCACCAGTTGAGAAATTAGTCTCTATACTAGCAACCGATTCATCATCGATCATCAAGTGAACTACAGAAGAAGACGGATTTCCTTGGATTGCTAGTTGTTGACCTAAATCATCTAGTAAAGTTCCATTCACTAACATATAGTCGCCTGCTACTAAACTTTCTGGATAATCAGTGATGGTTATTTCTGTGCTTGCTAGTACTACAAAGGTAGAGTTAGACTCAGACCCTAATAGTCCCGTAGTACCTGGAGTTCCAGTGAAAACAGCATTAACGGATTTGTCTCCTACGGTCATGTTTGCTGGAATTGGTAAAGTACCAAATCCAGTGCCATTTTCTGCAGTAGTTAAGATAGTCGTAATTTGTGTCCCAGTAAGCGTTATGGTAATTAATTGGCCTTCAACTGGTAGTCCAGTATTGTCGATTAACAGTACTTCAATTTCTATGTCATTACCTCTTTCAACTCGGTCATTAAGAGTAGGTTGTCCTTGTATGTCCAAGGCTGGTTCAATGAATCTTATTTCAGTGAAACCTCGCGTGTCAAATTGTGTTGTTGAGTTAGAGCCGAGATAGAAGTTTATTGCTGGTATGTAAGCTGCCTCAATGGTGTTGTTACCTGCAGCAAAGTTAGGCGAAAGTAGTATCGAAGCGTTCCAATATCCTCCAGTTGTGACAAAGCCACCTGCAACAGTGAAACCAATTGATTCGCCATTAATGTCAAACAATATGTTTGCTGGCAATAGAGTTCCATCCACTTGTTCAAGCCCACTACCATTATCTGATGTAATTCTACCAGAAATATTGAATTCTTCTCCAGCAACTGGATTGTCAAGTATGTCATCGATAACCAGTATGGTTAGAGAACGAATGTTAATAGTTGAAAAATTGGCACTTACGCCAAGAAGATCTGAACTGCCAGCAAAAATGACGTCAACTGTAGTAATTCCAAGTGGTTGGCTAAACGGTATATTGTGACTTATATTGGCAAATCCCCTGCCATCTGTTGGAACTGTGCCAATCGGGATGCCACGGAATTGGTAGCTGACATCATACCCAGATAATGGCTGGAATAAATTTGAAGATTCTACGAGTTGAGCAGTCATATTTACATCAGCACCACGGTTGACAACAATAGCATTAAGTGGTTGGATTGAATCAAATTGAGTCACTCCAAAGACAAATATTGAGGATTCCTTAGACGATTCGGTATAATAGATTGAAGATTCTTCAATTACGGTAATTACCAAGGTTTTAGCCCCTCTTATAGTTCCGTTATTGCTGGTATCTGTTGGAACTGTTAGATTGAAGCTGCCGTTAAGTGTAGTTTCATATGAAGTCACTAATGTTTCATTTTCGTTGTCTAACCAATTGACTTTCAAATTAACCGAATCAATTAGTGTTCTAGATACATCCTCTGCATCAATTACTTGGCCAATTACGGTGAAATCTAAACCAGCCGTGATACTGTTTGGGATTGAGTCTACTCTAATATCAGTAGTCGATTTAACTACAAGATTAAACAAGGTGAAGTTGCCTACTCGGCGAGAATTACCTACTGCTAGAGGGTCTGTCAAATCATCTTGGACAATTGCCATAATGCCATATTCACCTGGCGCAATTCCTGCGGCATTCCAAGTCAAGTTGGCAATTCCGCTTTCATCTGTGATTATTGTACCCATTGAAACATTGGTGTTGTTCCAATCAAAATAGTATTCGACATTAATTCCTTCAAGTATCGATTTACTGCCGATATCTGTGATTGTAACATTCATGTCGACGTTGTTATTTGTCAATACAGACTCTGCAATTCGCTCACCTTGAGTGACCACAAATTCACTTTCGGCACCTGCTAGGAAAGTTGGTATTGGTTGATTTGAGATTGCACCTGATGGATCGATAATCGGATCTCCAGAAGCGAAGAATGGCCCTCCTAATGGTTGTTGGGAATAGAAATCAAAATTGACCTCGAAATTATATCCATTAGAACCGACATTTGTTGGCATAACAAAAGTTGTATTGAAAGAAGATGTTTGATTATCAACAACCCCTTGGGCAATGTCGATTAAATCACCTTCACCAGTACTAAGCGATATAGTGTATTGAGAGATATTATCACCTAAAATCGGTGTTTGGTATATTTCATCAAAAATAGTCCCATTAACGTAGGTCGAGTTGCCGATGTGAGTCCAATCTTGACCGATTGCAAAATTCCATCCAATGCCGCCTTTAACTCGTAAACTACCATTTCCAGAGGAGGCAATATAATTGTCAGAACCATTGTATTGAACTCTTAAGGCATAATCCCGGGCCACTAAATTTGAATCTAAATCGATTGAAACAACGTGGGTACCAGATAAATTCGATGTGGTGTTAAACCATGTATTGTTGAAAAAGAAATCAAAATCACCCGATGCTAGATCTACTTTTTGTAGGTTATGATCCAGTATATCAACATTAAATACACCACTTTGGCCACGCAAAGTCGGATTAGTCGTGAATTCAAATTGTAGGTAACTAACTAATTTGTAAGGTTCATTGATGCTTAAGTTTGCGTCATCTGTAGCATCTATTAGAGCAGGAAAGAATCTTAATTGTAGTTCAATTAATCCAGCAGATAATGGTAAATCTGTGGCATTTAGCGTCTCCACAATTGAAAATGTTCCATTGACGGTTCTATTGAGAAGCGGCAACCACTCATCAAACTGGCCTAATTCTCTAACAGAGAGTACAAGCTGCCCGGCCATATCTACAGGACTAGGCCCTAGCGATTTAGCAGTCCCATTCACATAGATTTCTTCGCCTACAAGAATCAAACTATTATTGTCACTAAGCGGCCCTTCGACGGTCGCAGTGAGGTTTGGAGCCTCTCTAACATCAAATGTCAAATTAAGCGTTGATGCGCGTAAATGCTTGTTACTGAAAATTGGATTTGAGTCTATTTCTTCTGCCCACCCGTCATACCATAGTATTGCATCAATTGACCCCAAGGGTTCTGTTTCATCCAATTCTATAATCACAGACCAAACACCACTAGGACTGATAATGCCTGAAATATTATTTGTACCGTTAAAGGTGGTATCAAATGATAATGATACTGTTTGATTTTCGGCATCGATTGAATATCCTTCTGGGGCATTTTCGTAACTTATTGAACCTTGAATCAAGGTAGTAGAGCCGGCACCCACTACTGGGTTATTTACTGCTAATGGTGAAGTATGAGTGATAATGGAATCATCTGTGACATTTACCAAATTATTCATTATTACAAAATTATCAGGGACTAGTTCGAAACCTGAGAACTTGATTACTATGGAATGCAATCCGGGTCTTGGCGCTTCGTCTGGCAAATCACTTAGCGAAAAGTTTCCATCAGAGTCTGTAACAACAGAACCTAATTGCCTTGGCTCAGATAATCCACCATTGTTGATACTACCTAATTCAGTCACTGGAACAATAAAAATATCTAGGATATAGTCATTTATTGATGAAAGATTATCCGAGAAAATAAACTGTCCGGTTATCTCAAAGGTATTTCTTTGGTCACGATCCCACTCTGAAGGTAGGATTGATTGATTGACGACATCAACGATTTCTGCTTGTGGGCATGAATCAAAAGGTACCCAACCCATGTCAATTTGGTTCACTCCGGTCCCCAAACCAAGCCGAACTTCTCCCCAAGAGGTTCTATCCTGTGCTGAAACTGTATACCCATTCCCATTCCATTCACCGCCAACATAACCGGTAACGTAACGCGCTGGAATACCTGCAAGTCTTGCCATTGTTACAAAGGCAGCGTTATAATCTTGACATTGGCCTATTTTATTTTCTAGTACGTAGCTAGTTATATCCGGTGTATCGACATTTTCTAGCGGAGAATTGTATAGACTGAACGAATCTGTGCTATTACCTTCCCTCAAATAATCACTTATGGCTTTTGAGATCGTATATGCATCGGTTGAGGATAAGTTTGAAACTAATTGTTGTACCGTTTGATTGACAAAATATATGTCTGAAGTTTCTTCATCATAATCACTTAATGTAACTAATTCATAATCATTGAACGGCCCAATGAAGGTATTGGCAGCTAAGGAATCAAAATCAATGAAGTATTCCTCCTGTTTCAAGAATAACGAATCAATAGTGCCAAATCCTAATTTTAAATCGCTTGTACCATCAGAACGCAAAATCTCAGAGGATGGATCAGACCAAAATGTGACATTATTATAGTTGCTAGAAACCGGTATTTTACCTCGGTCGATGGTATTGTTGAATGTTATATCCCAATCTATCGAGCCGTTTGAGAATGATGAATCTGGTAAATCGGTAAAGTTGGTGAATCCAGGCACAAGGACTTCATATGGATGAGTGTCCTCCAACTGCGCATAAGTGGTTCCCGTGTAGAAATCATTGGTAGTCAACCGCCATCGGTGAATCTGATTTAAGTCAACATTTCCGGTGGTATTATTTGCCCAAAATACAACTCCGTTAGCGGTGATATCATCGGTAGGGTCAAATGGGTCAAACGGAGATGTCACACAATTAGTAGCCCAAAATTCAATCGGACATTCGTCACCATCCGACATGCCACCCCCGTCAGTATCAGGATTAGTCCAATCAGTTCCAGTTAAATTTTCGATAGCGTCTGGAATTCCATCACCATCAAAGTCTTCTGGTAGAATGTCGTCTAATGGATTAGACTGTGGATTAGTACCATCTGAATATTCAGTTCTATCATCTACACCGCCACTATCGGTATCGAATAAATTCGGATCAGTTACCCATGCATCAAGGCTACCATTGCCGATTCCAATCCATATCAAATCGCAGCCTGTGGTATCCTCGAAATAATTATTCAATGAATCAGAATCGTCATCAAGAAGATTGTTACATGGTTCATTTGGGTCTGTGAAATCAAATACCTCGTCAAAATCACTTACACCGTCTGAATCTGTATCAACAAGACCCGGGTTAGAAAACCATCCGTATACACCTAGAATTTCTTCCCAATCCGCTAGCCCATCTCCATCACTATCTTCGTAATCGTCGTCACAGTATTGTTGAGTTGTCGATAATGTTCCTGCTGCAGTTGCCGATGTATGACAAAATGAGCCGTTTCTATTAACCACCTCATTAACTCCAACACCAGGGCCAGATGAAACACCAACTAGAGATTGACTTGAGATAGAAACGTAAGAAAACGGTAGTAACGTTCCAGAAGAGTTGTACCAACCCTCACCCCCATTGGGATTGAAGCCTGAAGAGTCCTGTAGTGTGAGTAACGATGACCCTGAGTTCCAATTGGTTATCGTCGTCGCAAAGTTAACAAATGAATCACATGGATCAGTACCATGGGTGACGTTTAGTTCTTCACCGTCATTAACACCGCCAAAGTCTGAATCAGCCACATCCCAAAGGGTACATGATAGGTTTTCTTCCCAATTTTGTAAACCGTCTTGGTCTTCATCTCCAGAATCTTCCTTTCTAGTAGGGTCTGTTTCTCCGGGGTCGACAACCCCGTTGCTGTTATTATCTTCCTCACCATCATCAAACGCGTCATCGTCTGTATTGTTATCTCTAGGGTCACTCGCTTGAGCAGGGTTTCCATATAGACCATTTACTTCAACTCCATCGGGAATACCATCATTATCGGTATCAGATGCTGTTGGGTCTGTTAGCAAAATCAATGCTTCATATGAATCGTTTAATCCGTCATTATCACTATCTGCTCTTTGTGGATTTGTTGAAGTAATACCGTCAACTTCAGCAGTGTAAGTAGCACATCCGCCTGGACCTATGCCTGTCACTGGATCACATGGAGATGTAGTTTCTGTAAAAGCACCATTTGGTCCATTTCTAAAACATGGCACTGAGCCACACATAGTATTCCATGTTGGATTGACATATTCTAATAAATTGTTTAACCCATCACCATCAGGGTCTCCATTTGGACCATCTGCATTAGACGGGGATGTGGCATTAAGTCCATTCGCAGCTTCCCAACCATCTGGCATACCATCGCCATCAGTATCCCAACCAGATACATCCTCATCGATTAGTCCGTCACCATCATCATCATCTGAGAAACAATCTGCGTCTCCATCACCATCTGGGTCTGCTGAATCTACCAAACCATCTTGATCATCATCAAATCCGTTGGCACACACGTTACCAACTGGGTCTTCATCACACAGTATTGTATTACCTGAACCATCTGAACCCGCATCGCCACACAATGGACGTAGATACTGCAAGGAATCCTCTTCATTCCAGTCATTTACCGGAACTGTACCATTCCACCAAATACCATTATCGAGCATATTTGGAGTTGAAGGGTTGTCCCATCCAGATGGCATGAGATAGGTGTATTCNTGTAAATTCGACATTCCATCACCATCAGGGTCGCCAACCGCACCATCATCATTGGCGCTTGATAGAGGGTTCAGCCCATACTTCCATTCCCATCCGTCGGGTAAACCATCATTATCAGTGTCAGGATCGTTAGGAAATGAATTGATTAGATACTCTAAACCATAAGTCAAACCATCGCCATCTTGGTCAGTATTGGTGGCACTTGCATCTATTGCAAAAAATTGGATTGAGGCCATTGAGGAAAGTAGCATCAACAAAATTAACGAAATTGATTTCATCGCATCCTTGTGCTTCACAATTTGCAATTTTGCAGCCGGCTGAGTGACTATTGAACGCTTTCGCATGATACCAACATGCTACGGCTGTTTTTATGATTGATAAGGCAAATGGTACGATGTTCATACAATGTNTCGAAATCAATCAAAGATTTGTTTCTCAAATTTCATCTAATGCATCGAGTAATTCGATATCATCGTCATCCTCAGTNACCGGTTCAGGGATNTCAAATTCGATTTCATCAGACGCTTCTAATTTGCTTTGCAATTCCTCAGGTAATTGAGTAATGTTTGCCACGGATGAATCGTATCTTCCTCGTCGATAAATCGCGAACATGAACAACAAAACCAAACCGGCACCCAAGGCTAATGTTTGAGGCTCAGGATCGTATACTTCGTTGATTAAACAAGCAAACCCAGTACATTCGGTCTTGAAATTAAATTTAGATAATTGAGTATAACTTGAATTGTAAGGGACCTCATCATCCATAGGTGTTACNCGAAGAACAAACTCTACATCTGAACCATCTTTNAGATTGTCAGGAGCGGTCAGTTCAACAAAGAAATCTTTACTGGTATATGCGGGCAANGTCACTAGTAAGAATCCACCACCATCTTGCGAAGACAATGCAGCAATTTCGCCGTCCCAACCAGTTGGTTCCTCTAATTCAATTACTACATCAAGAGGGACGTTATTATCATTAGCAATACGGAATTCTATATTTTTGGTTTCCTCTGATGTGAATCTGGTATATTCACTCTTTTGAGTAATAGGCAAGCGACCAGGCTGGACATCTTCTTCAACTCTAACCANGATTGGCAAGTCAAAGTATCGTGCCTCGCTAGATTCAACACCCTCTTCAGAAACCCTGAGGTAAATTGTTTGATTACCTGCAGCAACATTCTCTGGAAGTTCAATTGTTAAATCNATGTCAGCATAAGTGTCTGGCGCAAGGTTNACGACTATTATTTCATTACCAGAAGTATCTGTGATGGAGTAGTCCCAAGTTGTGTAACCCATGTCAGCATCAATGTTTCTGGAAAGATCTTTTGGATTGACAATTCGCCATGTCGTCTCACCAGCAATATCGCTGGTGTCTGTCACTCTTACTGTGTAGTCAACAGTATTACCCGGAGCAATTGGACCGACACTACCTAAAGTACCGCCATCACTATCGGAAATGACTTCGGCTAGAATCCCAAATGTTCGATGTACAGTAAAACTGCTATCAGTTTGTAGTTCAGAATCGCCTTCACTGGTGATTTGCAACGACACTAGACCAATATCTTGGGAATCTCTTTCCAATGGAGGATAAACTTCCATCCTGACAGTTAAGATGTCATGTGACCCGATATCTGGGGTTACTGAGTTGATGCCCTCCTCGGACAACTCCATGCCCGTATCATTATCAAAGAACTTGTATTGCCAAGATGTTGGCATNGCATTGACTCTAATNAAGAAGGTATCTGTATCAAATCCTGAGTTGAAGATGTCAATGAAAAAGTCTCCAATTTCGTCAGAATCGACGTAATGCGATAACATTTCATCATAAAATTCTGGCCTAGTTGAATCTGAAATCTGTATTTGATGCTCTTCATCTTCGTAAATAGAAATTCTTGGTGGAGCAAAAACTCCAACCTCTTCGATATTGAGGACTATCTCCACTACGGCAACTTCGGTTGTAGTNCCATCAATGTCAGCAAATGCTCTAGCTTCAACTTCTAATTTNTCTGGAGCNGTCGATAAGTCGCCATCTGGGACATCAATCTGCAAAATTGGCCTAGCAGAGGTACTACCACCTTGTAGAGAATAGCCTTGTGGTTTATCCCAAATTGGGTCAGACCAAGTTGATGGCAATGAACGGGACAAATCGAATACAACTTCCAAGTCAGAGGACGTTGAACCGGTGTGTTCTACTAAGAACTCTATGCTAGTAGTTTGACCAGGAGCAATCAGCACTGTATCAGGTTGATTGGTTGGCAGTGAAAGGTAGATTCCGTGTTCTAAAAATTCCAGTCCTTGGTGTTCAAACAATACAGTATGTCCTTGAATATCTTTGATCTCAAGAGTGACTTCGTAGTCACCAGGCTCGATACCTTGATTGAATGTGTAGGTGAAATTACCGACTAGACCGTTGTTATCTAAGGTTAAATCATCATCTTCGAATTCTTCGTTGAAAACAACAGTTGCCCCTTCATTGGTACTCATTATCAGGTTGACACTTTCGATATCGTCTCTGCCAAATGCGTCTTTGACTTGAATAGTAAATTGCATTTCTCTAAATTCCTGTCGATGGTTAGGNTACCATTCAAGAACTTCACTATCGGTCCAGCCAGAACCTGGCATGTGAACCTTTACCGCAGATTGTGAAAGCGCGTTAGCCTTGACTTCCAGTTTGGANAAACTGTTGGTTGAATCTATATCGCCAAATTGGACCATAACGTCACAATTACCGCTATCTCCGCCAATGCCACCGCCTTGACATCCGTCGATAGTAGCATCAATCTCGACACCGAGTTTCTTACCATTTTCAACGGTAAATCCAGCTTCAGCAATTTCGAAATTAACCACGTTTACTGCATAAGTGCAAGAGCCTCCGCCAAGTCCACCAAATCCGCCACCACCGNTACATGGGTCGTCTAATTCAACAACTTCTTGTTCAATTGTGGTACTGCCTGAAACTAATTTGAAAGTTATGTCAGCAGTTGCACCATCATTACCTTCAAACTTNACATACATGCTTAGTTCNATGTAATTATTTGCNCCTTCNCCNTANACNTGCANATCNCTNATCATCTCATCTGTNTAGAATTCTACNGTCGAAAGNACNCTNAATTCCTCAGAGGAACCTTCNGGCTCCATTGTTGAAATTGANCCATCTCCACCAGATTCTGAGGTTGGTGAATCNATNTATANNTCATAAGACTCGTTTGATGANCTGGAAAAGAAGTTTGAGTTTTCTTTCAACTCAAGGCCAACATCACTAGTTGGACTACCAAATAGTGGAGTAAGCGAAGCAAGCAATAGAAGCACAATAGTTGAGGAAATAAGCCGGGCGCCGGCGTTGTTTTCATCGCGTTTCATGGTGTTCACGGACTCCGCTGGTAATAGGACGGTTAAACGGTTTTGGGTTGATGTTTCAAATAATTCAAGTTTTATAGTGGTTAGAATGATGCTTATTTTGAACATTTTATTCAAACTTAACGCACTTTCAGTCATGTGTTTTGGAGTTTAATGCAGGGAGTGGGATACGAACCCACGAACCCATATGGGACCGGATCTTAAGCCCGGCGCCTTTGACCACCTCAGCCATCCCTGCAGGAGGCCGTAGAAGAGACAACATTTGAATTAAACGCCTATTCGACGATGGTCCAGCCACCATCAACATTGATTATTTGCCCAGATAAATGATCTGATTCTAGCAAGAATTTCACCGAATTAGCAATATCTATTGGTTTGCCTGAACGACCCATAGGAACTTTTTCTAACACTGAAGCAAAGTGTTCAGCCTCCCAATCAGCTGAGATAATGGCTCCTGGTGCTACGCAATTTACTCTAATCTTGTCGCGTAAGTCGCCAGCCAAGTTAATCATTAGTTGTCTTAATGCAGATTTGCTTGATGTGTAATGTGAAAGTCCTTCCCATGCTCTTCCTTGTGAGGTATCTATGATACTTACAATGCTACCGTTGGAGTCGGTTAATTCTTGAATTAATTGCTTGGTCAAGATGAACGGTACTTCTAAGTGAATTCTAAAATTCGTCCGCATTATCTCAAGAGTCAATTCTTCGAAATCAATTGGCGTGTAAATTGAAGCATTATTGATAAGACCAAATAGCCCACCTGATTGTTTTACCATCAAGTTACTTTTGACAGCAGTTATCATTGAATTTAACTCTTCATCACTGGTCAAATCTGCAACAATTACTTCCCCGCAAGGCTGGCAATTGTTATCGACGCTGTGAGTTTGAATCAACTCTTCAGCTAATCCTTTAGAATTCCTTACGTGAATCAATACATAATAGCCAGATTCCATGAGTAGTTTGGAGGTTGCTGCACCGATTCTACGCCCACCACCTGTAATGAGTACCACTGGCTTGGNCATAGTTATCCGTGGAGCACATCAGTCAATAAATTTCGTATCCTCTCAAAGATAGTTATGATAAGGCAACTAATACACCTTTTAGACTAGTATATGGTCGGCTTAAATGAAGGGGATTACTATGGCATCTAGACATCTCCCCATGGCGACCACAGAAACGGTCAAAAAACCACAAAAGCGATTGCCAAGTTGGTTTAGGACAAGGTTGCCTACTGGACAACAGCAAAGGTCTTTCAACGATACAAAGGCATCTGTCAAAGATAATAAATTACACACTGTTTGCGAAGAAGCCAGATGTCCAAATATCCATGAATGCTGGTCTAGCGGTGATGCAACGTTTATGATCGCCGGGCAAGAATGTACTAGAGGGTGTAAATTTTGTGCGGTTGGCACAATTAGGAGACCACCTCCACTGGACCCCGAAGAGCCNAAAAACCTTGCCGATGCTGCAGANTCAATGAATCTCAAGCACCTAGTAGTTACTGTGGTTAACCGTGATGATTTACCCGATAGTGGTGCTGGTCACTATAAATCTTGTATTGAAGAAGTTAGTAAAAGATTACCAGAACTGACTCTAGAATTATTATGTTCAGATCTTGCTGGAAGTTTAACAGATTTAGAATCATTGCTGGAAAATAGTCCATTGAATGTATTCGCTCATAATGTCGAGTGCGTGCCAAGGCTTGACCGGTATGTCAGAGACCCTAGAGCTTCATTCAATCAGTCTATAGAAATTTTAAAGCATGCAAAAATAGTACGTCCAGACATAATTACCAAGACTTCCTTGATGGTTGGTTTGGGCGAAACAGATGAAGAGATTTCAGAAACTTTGAAATTAATCAAAGAGGCTAATGTNGACTTAGTCACAATAGGACAATACCTAGCACCATCTGAAAAGCATCTCAAAATAGACCGTTACCCCGAACCAGAAATGTATGACGTTTGGGCTCAAGAAGCGATAGCTTTAGGTTTCCACGGTGTTGCATCAGGGCCATTGGTAAGGTCTTCATACAAAGCGGGTTTATTGTATAGGAAAACCCGTGACCCNTTAAACCAAGAAAATCTTCCCGGAGCCTATGTTTTGGTCAAGCAGAATGATATCCCTCACCAACATACCTTAAAGCCAATTCTGCATGAGGTGGAACAATGACCGGTAGAAAGACTGCGGTAACAACTCCATACACAATTGGANTACCTCCATTCAGACCCGGTGAGAAGGCAGATTTTGGTGGTAAATTCAAAGAGCAGCCTGAAGATTTACCACGCCCNGACCCGGCAAAATCAACCGCTCAAGATACCACTGCCCATGCATCTGGACTTGTCAGAGTGCTAACTGATGAGCATGAAGCAAAAGGTGAATGGATTCCCGAAATTTCTACTGAAAAGCTGATTCTTGGATTAGAATACATGATGCGACTCAGGATTTTTGATGATCGGATGCTAAAGATGCAAAGAACTGGCAAACTATCATTTTACATGCGCTCGTTTGGTGAAGAAGCAGTGGCAATTGCCCAAACTATGGCTTTGGAAGATAACGACTGGATTTTCCCATCATACCGTCAACCAGGTGCTCAATTTGTTAGAGGTAGAGATATGGTTAGCATGATCTGTCACTGCATTGGAAATACTGAAGACAATGTCAAAGGAAGACAAATGCCGGTGCACTACACATGGAAAGAAGGGCGTTTCATTTCAATCTCTTCTCCAGTAGGAACTCAGTTTTCCCAAGCTGTCGGCGTTGCGATGGCCAGCGCCTACAAGGGACTGGACGAAGCATGTATCACCTGGCTTGGTGATGGAACCTCTGCGCAAGGAGATTATCACTATGCGCTTAACTTTGCCTCGACTTTCAAACCACCAGTAATTCTCAATGTGGTAAATAACCAATGGGCAATTTCAACCCACCAAAATCTTGCCACTGGTGGCAGAACATTCGCTGAACGTGGACTTGCTTACGACATACCATCAATCCGTGTTGATGGAAATGATTTCCTAGCCCTCTACAGTGTTACAAGATGGGCAAGGGATAGAGCAAGTGCAGGACTTGGTCCAACTCACATAGAGGTATACACATACAGAGCAGGTGCTCACTCATCATCAGATGACCCGTCAGCATATCGACCTGATGACGAATTCAAATATTGGCCTGGCGGGGACCCTGTGGAGCGTTTGAAAACCTATTTGATTAAATCAAAGCAGTGGGATGAGAAAAGGCACAAACAACTAGAGCAAAAAATCGATGATGAGGTAATGTCTGCTTACAAAGAAGCCTGCGAGTTTGGCGACTTAGCAAGTGGACCTTACCCGCCTGCCTCAACAATTTTTACTGAAGTGTACGAAACAGTACCTTGGCATGTTCAAGAACAACGTGAGGAATTAGGGAAATAGGTGATTATCATGGCTAAAATGAATATGATTGCATCGCTTAACTCCGCACTTGCTCACCAACTTGAGAGAGACGAAAATGTCGTCATCTTTGGTGAGGATGTTGGTTATTTTGGCGGTGTTTTTAGAGTAACTGCAGGCTTACAAGAAAAATTTGGCGCCCATCGAGTGTTTGATTCACCATTAGCAGAAGGCGGTATTGCTGCTATTGCAATGGGTATGGGATTGAATGGTCTTAGACCAGTTGCTGAGATACAGTTTGCCGACTATATCTTCCCTGCATATGACCAAATTGTCAATGAAATAGCCAAATTAAGGCACAGATCGGGTGGAGAATTTTCAAGCCCTATTACGTTTAGAACTCCAGCAGGTGGCGGAATTAAAGGTGGACATCATCATTCACAATCTCCTGAAGCTCAATTTACTCACACTCCGGGATTGAAAGTCGTATACTGTTCAAATCCATATAACGCTAAAGGCTTGCTTACCTCGGCAATCGAGTCAAACGACCCGGTAATATTTTTTGAGCCAAAAAGGTGCTATAGAGGTCCATTTTATGGCGACCCACACAAAGTTCCTACATGGAACAGCCACCCAGACGGCGAAGTTCCAGAGGAATATTATTCAATACCACTTGAAGAAGCACGGATTGTCAAAGAAGGCTCTGCTTGTACAGTAATATCATGGGGCGCAATGGTCCATGTTGCCGAACAAGCCATCAAGAATTCAGGAATCGATTGTGAATTAATTGATCTACAAACCTTAGTACCTTGGGACAGAGATACCGTGGTCAATTCAATCAAGAAAACTGGACGTTGCGTCATCGTTCATGAAGCACCAAAGACCAGTGGTTTTGGTGCTGAGATGAGCGCTTCAATACAGGAGAGATGTTTCTATCATCTAGAGGCTCCAATCATTCGTGTAACTGGTTGGGACACACCTTTCCCACATACTACGGAGTGGGATTACTTACCAAGTCCAGCAAGAATTGCTGATGCGATAAAGCAAACACAGGAGGAATAATAGTGGGAATATATGAGTTTAAGTTACCAGATATAGGCGAAGGAGTTGTAGAAGGAGAAGTTGTCGAATGGATGGTTTCGGTTGGAGATTCAATCAAGGAGGATGACCCGATTCTATCGGTAATGACCGATAAGGCAACTGTGGAGATACCTTCACCAGTTAACGGAGTTGTCTCTAAGATTATTGGAGAGCCTGGCGACATATTGCCAGTTGGAGAAGTCTGCATCGAGTTCGAAGTTGATGGAGATGGAAACGCTTCTGCTACACCTGCAGCAACCCAAGAAGAAGTCGTAAAAGAAACACCTAAGGTCGAAAAAGTCACTAAAGCAAAGCCTGAACCGGTTGCGGTAAAGGCTGCAGAACCTGCATCAGCACCAGAACCCGTTGTTAGGGCTGCTGGAACAAAGGCACTGGCAAGCCCTGCAGTGAGGCAAAGAGCTAGACAGGCCAATATCGATTTACAAATTGTTGCGGGATCTGGTCCTGCTGGCAGAATTAGTCACGCTGATCTTGATAGACACATCGCAGGTGGAGCGGGTGGAGCAACTAGTTTTGCACCGTTGGGGTCTACCACCAAAACAAAATTGACTGGTACAGAAGAAATCAAAGTGATTGGACTTAGAAGGAAAATCGCTGATAGTATGATGGCATCTTACAGCAGTATTGCCCACTTCTCATATTTCGAGGAAGTTGACGTTACCGCTCTAGAAGAACTACGACAACACCTCAATGCAACAAGACCTGAAGGAGCACCGAAATTAACCTACTTACCATTCATAATGCAAGCACTAGTCAAAGCATTGCGCGAGAGCCCAGAATGTAATGCTCTGTACGATGATGATGCAAATCTAGTGACTAGACATCAGGCTATCCATCTAGGAATTGCAACTCAAACTGATAGAGGACTCTATGTTCCGGTGGTCAAGCATGTCGAAGCTATGGATATCTGGCAGTCTGCTGGGGAAATGATCAGAGTTACATCCGCCACTAAAGATGGTAAAGCGAGTGCTGATGATTTGAGTGGTTCAACATTTACTATCACTAGCCTGGGAAGACTAGGTGGACTTGGTGCTACTCCAATAATTAACAAACCAGAAGTGGGTATCTTAGGCGTCCATAACGCCAAAGAAAGAGCAGTGGTAAGAAATGGACAGATTGTAGTTCGACGAATGATGAATCTATCTTCCTCATGGGACCATAGAGTTGTGGATGGACATGATGGGGCTACTCTAGTTCAAAGAGTCAAAACCTATCTTGAAAACCCTGCTACAATTTTCATGTGAGTGATATTATGCAGACAAAAAAATGCCAAGTATTAATCATTGGAGCAGGCCCTGGAGGCTATGTTGCTGCAATTAGAGCAGGACAACTAGGACTTTCAACTATAATTGTAGAAGGTGAAAAAGCTGGGGGAACTTGTCTCATTCGTGGTTGTATACCTTCCAAAGCACTAATTCATGCTGCACATAGATTCCATGACTTAGCAAAGCATGCTAAGGATTCTGGACACATGGGGATTTCAATTCCTGGCCCAGCCGAACTGAGCATGCCAGGTATGGTCGGATGGAAAGACGATATTGTTGATAAGCTCAACAAGGGTGTTGAACATTTGTTGAAATCATCGGGTGCGGAATTAATTAATGGATGGGCTGAATTTCAAGATGCCAAAACCGTCAAGATAGGAACTGGCAAAGATGCTATTATTGTTGAAGGGGAAAATGTAATCCTGGCCAATGGTTCTGTGCCGATAGAATTACCATTCATGAAATTTAATGATAATGTAATCTCATCTAGAGAAGCATTAGCATTGGAAGAATTACCAAAACACGTCGTTGTAGTTGGCGGCGGATATATTGGTCTAGAACTTGGCATAACTTACCGAATGCTTGGTTCAGAAGTGACAATTGTTGAAGCAATGGATTCAATATTACCGATTTTTGATAAGGAATTAAGAAGACCTCTCGAATTATTTGTTAAGAAAAACAAAATGAAAGTTCATACAGGTGTATTTGCTAAAGGCAGTGAAGATACTAAAGACGGTCGTACGAAACTATTCTATGTCGACAAGAATGCAAAAGAGGGAACTAAACCTGAAGAGATAATCGCTGATAAAATATTAGTCACTGTAGGTAGAAAACCAAATACTGTGGCGTTAAATCCAACCGGAGTAGCGTTAGATGAGCGAGGTTTTGTCAAGGTAAATAACCGCTGTGAAACTAATATGAAAGGTGTTTATGCAATTGGTGATGTATGCGATTCAGGAGAGATGCTTGCTCACGTTGCCTCCTTCCAAGGAGAGATGGTTGCAGAAATTATTTCAGGTGCAAAAAGAGAATATGACCCAGTTGCAGTTCCGGCAATTGTATTTACCGAACCAGAAATTGTTAGTGTCGGTTTATCACCAGATGAAGCAAAAGCAGCAGGTCATCCAGTAATTATTGGTAAGTTCCCGCTAGCGGCAAACGGCCGCTCACTAACGCAAGAAGCAGAAAAAACCGGTGGTTTTGTCAGAGTCTGTGCTAGAGAAGATGATCATCGCATATTGGGTATTCAAGCAGTAGGCACTCATGTTAGCGAACTTGTTGGCGAGTGGACCTTGGCATTAGAGATGGGTGCTTTGTTGGAAGATATTGCTGGCACTATTCACGCACACCCTACAATGACGGAAATGACTCATGAAGCTGTACTAGCAACTCTTGGCCATGCAATACACATCGCTTAGCCTTCACACTGTAGGGTATAAGTATAAATGGAAGGCTGGTTTAGAAATTATATGTCTTACGACACAATGACCTTGCTTGATTTGAAAAAAATGTGTAAAACCAGAGGTTTGAAAGTTTCTGGAAATAAAGATGAAGTCATTATTCGTTTGATGGAAGCAGATGAAGCAACAAACCCTAACTATCAGTCTACAACATTCTCAACACCGATTAATTCCGTGGCGGGCAGTATGCCTGTCAGCCCACAGGTAGTTTATGGAAGAATGACCCCTCAAGGAATCGTAGTCGGAAGAAATAGCGGCACTGTTTCTGCTGTTGGAAGTATCATAATTCTTTATGGAATTTTCCGGATGTTTTGGGCTATGGCTTTTGCTGCATTTTCAGACGGTGGCCTGGGTTGGTTACTCGCACCAGTAGCGTTCATTGTTGCTGCAATGTTCATCTTTGGTGGAATTTTGCTAACAAATGAATATAAAAATGGTATTTTCTTCACTGGTGGGACGTTTATATTATCAGGCACACTTAGTATACTATTCACTGGTAATGAAATGAATCCATTATCAATATCACTTGATGGAGGAGGATCATTAATCCCTCTCTCAATGATGTGTACGCTACTTGGAATAGGCATTGCTGCTCTTCCACTATTATTCTCTGAAGAAGAGATGAAAGAGGGATGGCCGGTTGCAATAGAAAGACTACTTGGCAGAGAAAACCCGGGTAAAACAGTTCTAAGTTGCCCACATTGTGAAAATCAATTAATGGTTCCTAATGGTTACAGTGGAAAAATATCTTGCCCAAAGTGTAACAAACAGTCTGAAGTGTGATCAAGAACCACAACTCAAACAATCATCTGGAGTATCCAGACTACATGCTATAGCTTCTAAACTGGTAATTTCTGCTCTATCCGCCAGACCAGATACCGTTTGGTCTTCGGCTTTCTTTTGCTCTACGGTGAATTGAATTGCGTCTACGGCCGCTTTAGTTCTCAAGTAATACATCCCAGTTTTAAGTCCTTTTTTCCATCCGTAGAAGTGCATCGAAGAAACCTTAGCAGAGTTGGCATCGGTCATGTGAATATTCATCGACTGACTTTGGTCGATGTAAGCACCTCTGTCGGCCGCCATATCAATCACGTTCTTTTGCTTAATCTCCCAGGTTGTCTTGTATAGCTCCTTGAGTCTATCAGGGATACCAGCGATATGTTGAATCGAGCCTTTGTGTCGCAGAATCTCGTCTTTCATTTCCAAACTCCACAGACCTTCACCAATCAAATCTTTGATCAGGTGCTTATTTGGCACAATAAATTCACCAGAAAGAGTTCTTCTTACATACAAGTTAGATGTGAATGCCTCAAAGCATTCATTGTTGCCCAATATTTGTGATGTTGATGCAGTAGGCATTGGAGCTAGGAGTAGAGAATTTCTCATTCCATGCTCAACAATCTCAGCCTTGAGTGAATCCCAATCCCACATACCACTGTGTTCATTCATGTCCCACAAGTCGAATTGTAGTATTCCTTCACTGGCAGGAGAACCTTTGAATGTTGAATAGGGACCTTCGACAATTGCTTGATCTTTTGATGCTGTGCATGCTGCATAGTAAATAGTTTCAAAGATTTCTTTGTTTAACTTCTTGGCTTCATCAGACTCAAAGTTCATTCCTAGCATGGCGAAAGTATCTGCTAGGCCTTGAACACCAAGGCCAATCGGTCTGTGCCTCATATTAGAGTTCCTTGCCTCTTCAACAGGATAGTAATTTACGTCAATAACTCTGTTGAGATTACCAGTCACATGATAGGTCACGTCATACAATGTTTGGAAATCGAATTCATTGCTATCTTCTTTGACAAATCGGGGCAATGCAATTGATGCTAGATTACAAACTGCCACTTCATCTTTGGCTGTGTACTCCAAAATCTCTGTGCACAGATTGGAAGACCGTATTGTCCCAAGGTTCTTTTGATTTGATTTTATATTCGCAGCATCTTTGTACAGCATGTAAGGAGTTCCGGTCTCAATTTGAGATTCGACTACCTTGTCCCAAACGCTTCTTGCTGGAATTGTTTCTCGTGCAAGACCTTGTGCTTCATAGGATTCGTATAACTTCTTGAAATCTTCGCCATAGGCGTCTTGTAGGCCAGGACATTCATTAGGACAGAAGAATGACCAATCCGCATTATCTTGTACTCTTTCCATGAACAAATCTGGAGTCCACAATGCGTAGAATAAATCTCTCGCTCTTAGTTCCTCTTTACCGTGATTTTTCCTCAAATCCAGGAATGCCAAAATGTCGGGATGCCATGGTTCTAAGTAAATCGCAATTGAGCCTTTTCTTTTGCCGCCACCTTGGTCAACATATCTTGCAGTATCATTGAATACTCGCAACATTGGAACAATACCGTTACTTTCTCCATTAGTCCCTTTGATGTAAGACCCTTTTGACCTTACGTGGTGAATTGATAGACCAATTCCACCAGCAGATTTTGAGATGAGTGCGCACTGTTTCAAGGTGTCATAAATCCCCACCAGAGAATCATCTTGCATTGTCAGCAAGAAACAGGAAGACATCTGTGGAGTGGGAGTACCTGAATTGAATAAGGTAGGAGTTGCGTGAGTGAAGTAACCTTGACTCATCAAATCGTATGTATGCAATGCTTTCTCTATATTTCCGTGGTGGATACCGACAGAGACTCTCATCAGCATATGCTGTGGTCTTTCTGCTACTTCCCCATTTAATTTTAACAAATATGACCGTTCTAAGGTCTTGAATCCAAAGTAGTCGTAGTTGAAATCTCTGCCGTAATCAATGTGCTCATCCAAGATTGCTTTGTTGTCTTGAATAACCTTGTAGACTTCTTCAGAAATTAGAGGTGCGTGAGCCCCTGATTCAGGATCAATAAATTCTCGAAGGTCGGTTACCACTTCTGAAAAAGTAGATTTTGTTGAACGGTGAAGGTCGTCCACACATATTCTAGCTGCAAGTTTGCTGTAATCTGGATGATGGGAAGCTAATGAGGCTGCAGTTTCAGCAGCTAACTGGTCAAGTTCTCTTGTTGAAACACCATCATATAGACCTTCAATTGTTAATTTTGTCAAATGCGCTGGNTCAATCCANTTNTCATCTAATCCATATGTNAANCNGGCNANNTTTTCTAGGATNGCATCGAACCTNACATCTTCTCTTTCGCCTTTCCNATTTACTACTTGCATTGTCATATTTTGGCCTCCCTTGTCATGTTATTGAAATTCGCAGTATCTTGTCTCCATCGCGTACGGTTCAAAAGTCTTCGTCTACTGAAAAGCGTTGTTGGACACTTCCTAGACTGGAACCGCTATCCTTGACGCCTGATTTTTGGTACTCGCCAACTCTCTTTTCGAAGAAGTTGGTTTTACCTTGCATTGAAATCATTTCCATCCATGGGAATGGGTTTGAAACGTTGTACAGTTTGCTGCTGTTGAGAGAAACCAATAATCGATCTGCGACAAATTCGATATATTGNCGCATTAGTCCAGCATTCATTCCGATAAGTTCTACTGGAAGGGCGCTGGTTACGAACTCAGTTTCAATCTCTACTGCTTCTGCAATGATTCGATGAATCATATTTTCGCCTGCGCCTCTGATTAGTTTGTTGTGAAGCAAGCAAGCGAAGTCGCAGTGTAGACCTTCATCTCTAGAAATTAGTTCATTGGAGAATGTCAATCCTGGCATCAAACCTCGCTTCTTTAGCCAAAAGATAGCGCAGAATGAACCGGAAAAGAAAATCCCTTCAACGGCCGCAAATGCAACTAACCTTTGAGCGAATGAACCCTTTTTCCTCGACAGCCACTTTAGCGCCCAGTTACCCTTCTTACGTACCGAGGGGACAGTTTCAAGTGCATTGAAAAGGTGGGTTTTCTCGTTAGGGTCAGTGATGTAAGCGTCGATTAGCAACGAGTATGTTTCAGCATGTATATTTTCCATCATAATCTGGAAGCCGTAGAAACAGCGGGCTTCTGCCCATTGAACTTCATCTGCGAAATTAGTGACTAGATTCTCGTTAACAATCCCGTCACTTGCAGCAAAGAATGCTAATACGTGCTTTAGGAAATGTTGTTCGTTAGCATTGAGTTTTTTCCAGTCTTTTGCATCCTCTGCCAAATCTATCTCTTCTGCGGTCCAGAATGCTGCAGCATGGAATTTGTACATNTCCCAAATATCTGCATGCTCTATCGGAAATAATACGAATCTTTCTGGGGCTTCTTGAAGCATTGGTTCAATGTGTTCGTGGGAAAAATCAATCTCGGTTTCTTCTGTTGTTTTCTTNGTGTGGTCGATTACCATATTCTCACCTCAATGCTGTTTGGTCGCGCTGGATTTTGTTCTCAGCCAAAGAGGTGTATAATACTACCTCCATTGACTCCAATGGAAATAGAGGTTTTTTGATAGTTTTGGGAACGGGGAAAAAAAGCCACAGACACCCATATTCAAAATTTAACACCTTTCATAATCGGCTAGTAAGATTAGACGGTTTTCCATCTCTTTTATTCCTTTGTTTCCACTGTAGCATGTAAGTTAAAATATACTTAGTAATTGTCAATAACCGAGAGTTTTACGGAGGGACATGAACCTAGAAGTCGAAATCGGGATAGCAAAACTCGAGCCAGATGCAATTACCCCGACACAAGGCAGTGCACAAGCTGCAGGGTGGGACCTATATGCACTGGAAGAAACCATAGTTAAAAAATATCAAAGTTCNATGATAAGGACTGGTATTGCCGTAGCTATACCTAATGGCTGGGAAGGACAAATCAGATGCAGGTCATCGCTTGGCAAAAAGGGCATGATTATGCCTAATGGTCTTGGCACGATTGATTCTGATTATCGCGGGGANTTAATGGTACTTGCAACCTGGATTGGTCAAGGGGAAGAGTTTCTAGTTAGAAAAGGTGAAAGGGTTGCTCAATTGTTATTTGCCCAAGTACCAACTGTTAAATTTATTGAAATGGAATATAATGAACTTGGAATCACCGACCGTGGAGTCGGTGGTTTTGGCTCATCAGGAGAGTTCTAGCATTTGTTTTAAGTAGTATCGGAGAGATATAGATACTTGATAACATATGGAAGAAAATTTTCACATAAATGAAGAGCTTGCATTATTTGCCATACTGGGAATAATGATTGTATTATTTTGGCGTAAACCAAATTCTGGAAAAACGAGAAATGCCGCGATACGACAAAGATTTGCCAATCCACCAGGAGCTTTCGCTGTATTCTTTGCCAAAATCATAACCTTAGCAATTTTAGTAATTTCAGCCTCAGCATTGATTGAATACTCTACCAACATCGCAGATTATGAAGAGATAAAATGCGACTCAAGAGAACATAATCATCATCGTCACTGCAATTATGAACAGTATACTTCAGATGATCTCAAATTACAATTAAACGGTTTCTTGTTGACGCCTGAAGTAGATTTAGGTGTTGAAGTTGGAGATGATCTACCACATACCAACTCACCAGATGGGCCATGGTTCTGGACATACTATATTGCAGGATGTTTAGTCTTAACTTCTGGATTTAGCCTGGCCAAAAGGCGTCGCAAGATTCACGTTAAAGATATGCTCGAAGCTGAGAACAACCTCAGACCAATAATCAGGCGGCTAGCACTTGACCCTAACGGAGTCGTAGAGGGGAGAATTCGTCTTCCTAGTCCGGTAGCATGTTCAAAAACCAGCAAGAAAGAAAATCGAAGAATCGCAATTATCTATTTTTTCTCAGCCCTAATGATGGTTACTACTCTATTGAGCATTTATGATTATTTTTACCGAATCGATTCTGGAATACATATGCTGCCAAAGCATGAATTACAGGCTGCAATACTTGGATTTATGGCTCTCGGCTTTGTGATAGCGGCAAATATTTCAATAAAATATCTTAGTGCAACATATAGTGGTGAAGATGATTCTGTAATTCCAAACTTGTTAAGAAATCAGGAGCGCCCTGATCAAACTTCACCGGCTGTCACAAGTAGAGACAAACCTGTTTCGGCTAAGGATGTGTTAGAAGAGCTGGCTAAGGAAATGCGTGCTGCAAGAAAAGAATCCGAACTACTTCGAGGACAACTAGCAGAGACTAAAATCAAGGTATCAGACTTAGAAGTCGAACTGGAAAAGAAAACGATTGAACTAGAGGGGATTCAAGCTATTAGCGTGGATATGGAAAGATTAATTCAAGAAAATGAAACACCTGGAAATAAGAATCTCTCGTTAATGGATTCAGTAATGGTAGGAGATAACCTGTTTAGCGGAGACAAGATTGACCAGCAAATTGTAAACGATCCGAAAGCTATTGCCAAGGCAGCAATAGAAGCTTATAAGGCGGGCCGACAAGATTTAGAAAGTATAGAGTTTGATTTTTGATTAAGTCTATGAAATAGCGACACTTCGCAAGATTATGGCTGAGGATAGACATGTCAATGTTCAATTCCTTGGAATTGTTGAATATGAAGAAGCTTTTTTGCTAATGAAAAATCTCCAAAATCAACGAATAAATGATGAAATAATTGACACAATGTTGATTTTAGAACATCCAGAGATTGTTACAATAGGGCCACGAGCAAGAAATGACGGTATTACCGCCCCGCCCAGTTACCCTACTTATTCCGTTGACAGAGGCGGTGGACTGACTTGGCATGGACCTGGCCAGATAGTTGTTTATCCGATTTTCAAATGGGATTTGCCTGATGAGTCATCAGTTGCCAAAATTATTGCATTAATTGAGCAATGGGTAATCAATAGTTTAGCAGATTTTGGAATTAACTGCCATAGGGATGAAAGAATGCAAGGTGTCTGGCTGGATGGTTACAAAATTTGCAGCATCGGTTTATCTTTCTTGAGATGGACTTCAAGGCATGGGTTTACGATAAATCTCAACACCCCTGAAAACAGAGTGGAAAATTTAGCAGGATGCGGTCTAGAATCATCGACAACTACCTGTTTGCTAAGGCTTGGTCACGACCTGGCAAGAGACAGGGTCATCCGATCTCTAATCGAGACTATGCCTCAAATATTGTATAGAAGTGTGGTATAATTTCAAACCATCAATAAGAACAAATAATTGCCGCAAAGATTTGGCAATCTCATGCGCACATATTGGCCTCGATTTGATTTATCTGAGTTTGAAAACTCAGTACCTGCTATCGAGTATTTAGATTGGTACATCCCACGCCTGATTCAAGAACGTAAACACAACTTATCTTTCAGCGGCATGCAGTATGACTGGGACATACCTGAATTACTTCAAGATGGAATCTATGATATTGGCAAGAAACATATGGGCAAGATAGAAGATCCTAGAATTATAATTGCTAACCGAGAAGGAGTGAATGTGGAAAATGTCTTGATTTGTCATGGAGCAACTCAAGGAATTAACTTATCATTATTGGCAATGATAACAAAACTTAGGAGTTTGAAGCAAAATATCGTAGTGGCAGTTGAATCGCCAACTTATGCACCGCTACCTCAATCGGCGTTAATATTGGCTAATGAAGTGATTAAAATCAAGCGTAACCCACCAAGCAGCGGTATTGGTAACTGGAAAATCAATAAGCAAGAATGGGCTGATGCCATGATAAAATCAGACATACTAATGCTTACTCCTGTCTCAAATCCAAGCGGTTGGAATCTTGACCCAGATGACAGAAATTGGATTGCTGATTTCGCAGAAAAACATAACGTGGGAATTATTGCTGATGAAGTCTATATCGATGCATACAGATCAAAGACGAACTTTCATCCAATGCATAAATATGGCAATGGCAACATTTCAATCAACTCACTGACTAAGATTTATTCATTAGGTCAAATCAGATTTGGTTGGATAATTTCGGATAAAGATACCATTGAAGTCGCTAGAAGGGTATTCATGACTTTTTCAGGAGTCATGGGCAGCCCAACAATGCGCATTGCAAGTGCTGCATTACGCAGACTCAGTGAAGTTGACGCGGCAATAGAACATTATAGGAGTCAAAATTTACCAAAATTGCGAGCAGTTTTGCAACGTTTTTCAATAAAATGGAATGAACCAGAGGCGGGAATCTTTGGTTGTTTTGAGTTGCCAAACAACATACTTGGGGAAGATTTTGCCGATGGGCCATGCAAAGATAATGACTTATTGGTGATACCGGGTTCAATGTTTTGCGACAGCCTAAAAAACTGGGTTAGAGTCGCTTGGTCTATAGAACCAAAATCTTTTGAATTAGCCATTTCTGCCTTAGAAAATTCGCTAAATTCAGCAATTAATTGAAAACAAGTCAATAAAAGCAACAATCCCTAGGCGCAGACATGGGCGAGATTGTCGTTGCTATAACTGGTGCATCGGGAGCCATCTACGGAAAGCGTTTGTTAGAAGTGCTAAAATCGCACGGAAGAGATACTCGACTGGTGGTAAGCAATGCTGGGGAAATCACGCTACAACACGAATGTGGAATAACCAAAGAAACTCTTGCAGAAATGACCAATTCAGTGTTAGATGACGAAAAAAACATTGGAGGTAAATCGGCCTCTGGTTCAGCTAAAATCGACGCAGTAGTAATTTGCCCATGCTCAGGAACTACCTTAGGAAAACTTGCGGCAGGTATCAGTGATAATCTAGTCACCAGATCTGCGATCGTTGCCATGAAGGAGCGACGAAAACTGATTTTAATTCCTAGAGAAGCACCATATGCAACAATTCATCTGGAAAATATGACTAAATTATCAACCACAGGTTCGATAATAATACCTGCATCTCCCGGTTTCTACAACCACCCAAAGACCATCNATGACCTAGTAGATTTTGTTATTGCAAGAATATTAGACCACTTAGACATTGAACACAATGTTGGAAAAAGATGGACCGGCGATGAAATATAATTCATTTCACCGTCTAATTATTGAACTTCAACCACTACGGAGGGTTGATTGATATGTCACTAGACGATTATGACAAGATGCCGATTAGCAAGCTAAAGTCAGAATTGCAGAAACTTGAACTTTCGACCTCGGGTAAAAAATCAGAACTTGTAGATAGACTAAAATCAAACTCATTGCAACCAGTAATGATTTCAATTGAAGCTGATCTCGTTGACGAAGAGTCTCGGTATGACATGATAATCACACGGATGAAAACTCAAGTAATCGGACCATTAAACATTGGAGCCCTTATCGCAATTTTACTTTCGGTACTGATGATTTCCACCGTACTAATCATTCAGCCATCATGGCTTGGCTTTGGCGATGATTATGATTATGAATTAATCGATTTTAATCAACAACAAGCCAGAACTTTTGCTCAAGATTTAGTTGACTTGGGGCATCCAGATTGGGAAGGCCGAATGAGTGGAACTATCGAAGAAGCCAACACATCGCAATACATCTTAGACGAACTTGAAGCAATGGGGTACATTCCAGAACCAAATGAGTTCCAAGTACCAATGCATGCAGTCAATTCAGAGCCCAGTTTTCGACTTTGCATCCAAGGGATAAGTGGATTATCACCTTGCGACGGACCTGCTGGGGCATTAACTGGTGCCCAAGTAACTTCATTTCAACATCGTAGTGATTACGTAATTCAAGGATTTTCTGGCCAATCTCAATACATGTTTAATGATAACATCGCAGTGACTGACCTGGGTAATGGAACTGATCAAACACTTTGGCAGGGCGCCACTGGAACAATAGGCTACGTTAGAGGAGA
This sequence comes from Methanobacteriota archaeon, assembly GCA_002726395.1. GTDB lineage: Archaea > Thermoplasmatota > Poseidoniia > Poseidoniales > Poseidoniaceae > MGIIa-L1. The sequence continues at coordinate 36,238 of PBTA01000009.1, forward strand.
TAGTTCAAAAATTGGCAATACAGAGATGTATAGCAATGCAGCCATCAACGACCTTGCTGGCTTGATAAGCGTCAATAAAAATTATAATTGCGGCAAAATTGAAGCAAATGATTGTGTGCCAATCTTCAAAGGCACCAACTATGATTCCTTAGTTGAAGCAAACGGGGGCAGTATACCAACTGAAATACCGTTTATTTCAATGTCAAANGACGCTGGAGATATATTTGAAACAATGGTAATAAACGCTACTGAAGAACCTGCTTCAATAGAACTTATCATCGATGTCACCAATGANGAGGAACTGACTATTTATGCGCCTTGTGGCAAGATTGAAGGACGTACTTCTCAAGTGGTCATTGCTGGGGGACATCATGATACAGTGTATCATGCTCAAGGTGCAGTGGATGATTCATCAGGAATCGCCACTGTGTTAGAAATAGCCCGTCAAATGGCTGAAATAATCAACCAGACCGGAACGCCGGAAAGAACCATAAAATTCTGTACTTGGGGTGGTGAAGAAGAAGGATTGTGGGGCAGTCGTGCCTATGTTGAGGCTATGCAAAGTAGTCTTCGAGAAAACCTTAGATTGTACCTAAACTTTGACATGAATCATGTCGATGCTGATTTTGAAAACCGTGGCAATAGTTTGACCCTGTTTACCAACAATGAAGACGATTATGGACACATTAATCGTATCGCTGAGTTATACCAGGAAGAAAGGAGTGAATTAGCCGACAAATACAATATTCAATTCGCACTTCTTGACGGCAAGCAAGGTAGTGCAAACGAAATGCCGTGTAATTCAGATCACTGTCCATTTGTTTATGATTTGGGAGACGAATATGGTCGAGCGGTGGTTTGCTATGGTAGTGGCAGCTGGGAGTATCATACATACCTAGATACAATGAGCAGATTTAATGAGGAATCATTAGCAATTTCTGGGACAATTTATGGCACCTACATGCGATTATTGGCTTATGACCTAAATGTATGATTGCGAGGGTTTCAAAACCATGAGGCACCAGCATTGAACATGGTCGCACCCAGTGCTTGGGCATCACATATCNTGGTTGATTCAAAATCCGAGGCACTGCANATAAAACAAAAAGTGGTGAAATTGAAAGATTTTCAAAAATTTGCCAGGAAAAAAAGTACATGCCCGTCTTCACAAAAAGGTGGAGATTTGGGGTGGTTCAGAAAGGGAATGATGGTAAGAGAATTTGACCAAGCTGTTTGGTCATTGCCTTGTTCTACTGTATCAGATCCAATTAAATCCCAATTTGGTTATCACCTTATCTGGGTTCATGAGCGAGATGAGAATTAAATGTTTAAAGTTGGATTAGAAAATTATACCGTGATGGGAAAACACGGCGCTTATGACTTTGAGCACCAAGAAGATCAACCATTTGTCGTCAGTATTTGGGTTGAATTACATAATTCTAGTTTTGCCGACAAATTAGAAAATACGATTAATTATGCAGACCTGCAAGCCTTAGTTGACAAAGTTATAATCGATTCACCTCCAATAAGATTGATGGAAACTATGATGGTTAAAATGATTGAAACAATAAGACAAAATCCTCTAGTTTCACAGATCAATATTAGAATTGAAAAACCAAAAGCGGCTCTGCCAAAAGATGGTGGACTAGCAATAGTCGAATCACAATGGCCATATTGACAAGAGAATTCAAAGATTGAATCTATATCGACTAACATGGGCGAGACCATCTCTAGGGTATTTGTTCCGTCTGTTATTGAGGAAGATGGCAATACATTGGGACTTGGATGTTTTAGTACCGAAGAAGTGGCATGGCAAGTACTGAGGGCGTTCTTGAAAAAGAGTGAACAAATGTTACTGACTAAATGTAGCGTTGTTGTTTGGGACATTGATATTGTTGGAGAAGAAGCAATGACCGTGCTTTCAAATATGGAATGTAAAGATTGTCCGGTATGCTCGAGAAGAACGTTTTGGATTGATATTGATAACTTTAGTGCGCTATGCCACGGCACAGCATGTTCGGCATGGATTGAAGAGAATACTGTGGACCCAGAGATAATCGATTGTGGATGGCCGACCATTCGTTACCTTAAACAAAATAAATCAATTGAAGAGGCTGTTGAAGCGTTATTCAAGCTTGGAGATAAACTGAAATCCGCTGGAGCAGAAAGAATGGCTAAAGAAAACGCAGAGAAGTTGATCGATGAAAATGATTCAAGAGATGAGCCTCAAACCACTTGACGCAAAATAGATGTTAGGAATATGAAAGCAAATATTCCGAAGAATATAAACATCCAAATCCTCATTTGCTTTTCATTACGCTTGTCTTTGTCATTTTGCTCTTGACATTCTACTGCTTTACAAACACGGGGGTCTGAGTTTACTGGAATTGCTTTTTGGCACACTCTACAATGCTTGTGAGGAGCAACTTTACCACTAGAAATCTTGCTGGTTACTTTGGCCACATTATCTTTAATCTTCTTTACGTCTACCAAGTAATCATCTCCTTACTATTGTCCCGACAAAATCTTTACCATCCAATGCCGACTCNACAAGATCTAAGTCCCTACCATCAAGTACTGCAATATTTATGCTAAATTCTTGCGCAATACCAACTGCAATTGGGTCAACTACAGCTGATTGGCCTGGCATAAGGCGTTTGGTACCAGTCAATTTTACCAGTTCAGCTATTTTCATTTCGAAGAACGGCTCTGCNTCCTCATTTGTCCTTGGATCTTTATCAAAAATGTGACTGACATTGGTAGCAATTATACAATCAGAAGCCCCACAATCTCTAGCAAAAGAAACCGCCACAGCATCCGTTGTGTGACCTGGGTTAGTACCACCCATAACCACGATATTGTGAGCTTCAAGTAAATCTGCAGCCTCGCTAGTGGATACCGGAATGGTCATAGCAACATTGCAACCCATGTCTAGAAATATCTGTTGGATTATTGTTGCGTTAAGTCTTGTTGCGGCAATACCAACTTCATCGAGTCTATCAGGGTTTGAAATCATATTCTTAGCTAAATCAATTCCTTCCCTAGCCGGAAGTCCACCACCCACAACAATGCCTAATTTTCTTGAATTACCTTCTATATGAACTGCGAGTTGGCGTAATTTACCCAACCACATCTTCCTATTTTCTAATTCTTCAGGTCGTAGTAGGCTGCCACCTAAGGCTACGACTTGAGGAGTTCTCATGTCTAACCCTCATGGTTTCAGCATTTAGACTATACCATAAAAAAACAAAATGTATTTTCTTTATTCGAGTAATTTGTATTGCTCAACAGTGGGAGGCTTCAAGTGCTACATCTACCGCCCTACATATGGAGGAGTCATCGTGTCAAGTGACGTCGATATAGCGACAAAACGACTTAAGCTNAAGATTGCTCTTGAAGAATTAAGGGAAATGAAAGGCTTTGGCACTGAATTAGTGACCATCATTATCCCACCAGACAGACAAGTTTCTGATGCTAGGTCAATGCTACAAAACGAACACGGTCAAGCGGCAAACATTAAGTCTAAAGGTACCCGTAAAAATGTTCAAGGAGCCATTGAGTCAGCAATTTCAACGCTTAACAGATTCAAGACCCCAGGTGAAAATGGTTTAGCACTATTTGTGGGTTCAATTATCATTGGGAATAATAAAAATCGAATGGTCAATGTCGTTGTCAAAGACCCTCCTCAGCCATTAATATCATTTAGATATNGNTGTGATTCAACCTTTGAATTAACCCAACTNGAAGATATGNTNGTNGACAAAAAGTCCTATGCTTTATTNGTNATCGATAGAGCAGAAGCCGCATATGGCATCGCATCGGGTAAGAGAATCCATGTTCAGGAACACTTAGTCTCTAATATCATGGGGAAACACCGACAGGGAGGGCAGTCTGCGCAAAGATTCGAGCGACTTATTGAGGAGGCTGCTCACAACTTTTTCAAACGGGCAACAGAACATGCATGTTCGTATTGGTTGCCAAATTTAGAGAATATAGCAGCAGTTATTATTGGAGGGCCAGGAGCCACCAAGGATTTCGTGGTCAAAAACGAATATTTTCATCACGAAATAACTAAAAAAATCGCCAGCACAACATTTGATGTTGGATACTCAAACGAAAGTGGAGTCAGAGAGTTAGTCGATAATGCTGGAAATCTGATGGGAGAAATTGAATTGGATGCTGAAAGGCAGTTGATGAACCGTTTTTTAGAAGAACTCGTCAAGCCAGCACCAAAAGCGACTTATGGTGAAATGATGATAAATAAAGCACTGGATATGGGTGCTGTGGATACATTACTAATTTCAGAGGGTATGAGAAAAAATTCTGTTGAGTTAGAATGTGGTGGATGCAATCATGTTTGGAAAGTTTCACTCTCCAGAACCGATGAATTACCTAAGTGTAAGGAATGTAATAGTAAGGATATCAAAGAAATAAGCAGTGTGTCGCTGATTGACGAGCTTAGCGTACTTGCTGGGAAAGGTAATTCCAATGTATCTTTTGTTTCAACAGATACCGAAGAAGGTTCACAATTATTGCAAGGTTTTGGAGGTTTGGCTGCCATCCTTAGGTATCCAGTGATGTGATAATATGGAACTATTGAGATCTCATGTTGAACTATTACTAGACAATGCATTACCCAATTTAGGCATCACCAATGATGCTTGGAAATCGATGATAAGCCCTTCACGAGAAAAAGACATGGGCGACCTCTCATTGCCATGTTTCGCCTTTGCCAAACAATTGTCAATGGCGCCTCAAGAGATATCTGCTCAATTAGCGCAATCAATAATCCCGAATGAAATGGTTAGTGAAATTAATTCTACTGCGGGTTATCTTAACTTCAAAGCCTCACCTAAGTGGCTAGCAAATCAAATATTAGCCGGGAAGATTAGAATTGGAGATGCAACTGGAAAATCGCCTACAGGCCATAAGTCAGTTTTGATAGAGCATACCTCAGCCAATCCCAATGGACCTTTCCATGTTGGAAGAGCGAGGAATGCAATTTTGGGAGATACCTTGGTCAGATTAAATCGCTTACATGGCAACGAAGTACGTGCTGAATATTATGTTGATGACATGGGAAAACAGGTTGCAGTTCTTGCATGGGCACTGGAAAATTTAACCTCGAAACGAGTTGAAGAAATTCTTGCAGATAGAGAACCGGTAAGCCCAGAATGGCAAGACAAACCAGACCATATGAGAGTTCGATGGTATCAAGCAGCTCAAGTTTTAAGAAATGATGATGCCGAAAAAGAATCTATAGAACAGGCAATAGGCAAGATGGTTCACGCTAGTGAAAATGGTGACCAAGGAGTATTAGACGCATTTGAAAATGCTTACCAACCTGTGCTAGATGGAATGTTAGAAACCCTAAGCCGATTAAGGATCGGATTTGATGAATTTACCAAAGAGTCTATTTTCGTTACCAATGGAGATGTCAGTGACATAATGAATCAACTTAGTGATTTAGATATTCACGGCGTTGCTGAAAATGGTGCAGAATATCTCGACCTAGGNGCAAGAGGTCTGAAAGGTAAAACCGAGTTTTATTTCAAGCGTGGTGATGGTAGTTCACTTTATGCTACAAGAGACATTGCATACCATATTTGGAAGTTTAAGCAATCGGATAATCTAATCAACGTACTTGGAGAAGATCATAAATTGCAATCTAAACAAGTTTCATTGACCCTAAAGGAATTAGGACAAAATAACCCCGAAGTACTATTTTATTCCTTCATAAAGCTACCAGAGGGTAAGATGTCTACTAGAAAAGGCAATGTCGTATTTATGGACGACCTGCTTGAAGAAGCCAAGGCATATGCTGCAAATGTGGTGAGAGAAATCCGAGTCGATTACAGCGAAGAAATGATTGCTGAAATCGCTGAAGCAGTAGGAACCTCTGCAGTCCGGTTTAATATTATCAAAGTTAGCCCAGACAAGGGTTTCACATTCCGTTGGGAAGAAGCATTATCATTTGATTCCGATTCAGCACCATTCATTATGTACAGTCACACTAGAACCAAATCTATTGCTAGAAAATGTGCCACTTTTGGCGTACAAATAGATACAATCAACGCCAATGAAATATCGCTTGAATCTTTGGATGATTGCCCAAATGGACTCTANAATCTCTTGCGGACAATAACTGTTCACAATGATATCTTAAGACGAACAGTTGAACAAAACCGACCTAATTTATTTGCTAATCAAATGCTGAATTTAGCCAATTCTTACAATGGTTTTTACCGAGATTGCAAAGTTGTCGAAGATGGAGAAGTAAACCTACTCTATCTGGCGATCTCTGAAATTGCTTCACAAATGTTGGAATCCGGCATGATTGGATTGGGTATACAACCATTAGAACAGATGTAATCAATTTGAGCGATACCATCCATCGGGTAACGACATAGGGTCAACTGGAGTATTATCTTTGACAATTCTAATAACTTCCATTTTCAATGCCTCAAGACCCACATTTTGCAGGGCTGAGATAGTAACATAGCCACTTGAGTCGAGTAATAATGGCAAATCTGTGTAATGTTCTTCACCTTCGTCCAAATATTCTTTTTCAGCATTTACTACAGCATCCCAATTTTCTGGTTTCTGTTTGTGCAAATCTGCTTTAGTTGAAACTACCATCACCGTTGTTTCGGCTAATAATTGTAAGATTTCCTCTAGTAAGTTATTCTGCTCTTCTACAGTCATTCCACATTGTTCACTCTCATCAATTAAAAACAAAACCAAGGAACCAAGATTTTCTAACGCGGAAATAGCTTGCATTTCAATATCATTACGCTTTTCCATTGGCCTGTCTAAAAGGCCGGGAGTATCGACAAGTTGGTACTGTAATCTGCGAAAAGTAAAGTGACCGAGATGGATTCTTTTGGTAGTAAATGGATAATGATTTACTTCCATGTTGCCTGACGAAAGAGCGGAAATAAAGGCGGATTTCCCGACGTTTGGAGCACCACAAACAACGATACAAGGTGAAAGTTGATCAATACTTGGAAGTCTTTTCAGGACCTCCCTAGATTCACTAAGCCATTTTAGGGAAGGCCCGATTCTACCCACTAGAGATGAAATCCGACCATAGGCTTCTCTTCTGGCCTCGTGCATCAATTCAATTCTAGCCGTCCGAATTATTTTTTTAGTGTTTTGAGTGGAGATATTAGAAATCTGCTTGGCTGCCCATTGTAACATTGAAAGATGGTGCCGGTAATCATCACAACCAACACATGCATCTATCATTGATACATCAAATTGAGGAGACTGGTCTAATGAAGGCCACAGATTGACAGTATCAATTAGATAAGTTGCTAGAATATCAGAAGCAGTTTGAATCATTCTATTAAGTTGTTTTCTTACTCTAAATACCCGGTCGCTATCATCAACCCTGTCTGCAGCCTTTCGGGCTCTAGCGAAGGCTTTGTCTAACAATTCTTCCTTAGTAAGAACTGTCGGCAAGGCTCGCCATGACACTTTCATTATATCCCCAAATCACTGCTGGCACTCAATAGTTGAATAATACATACCCTTGACAATAGGTATCGCAATAGATTTGAAGAGCGAGGTTAAAGTACGCTTGCCGTTAGGTTGGACTATGGCGAAGAAGAAGACTGACGCAGGTTTACCAAAATGGGCAGTCCCAATATGGGAAAAGATGGGTTCACCAAGTATAGATGACTATGAAAGTGTCCATAATGGTGAATTACTTGAACGTAGACACGGACTACGCAAGGATGATTTGGTAGAAATTTTGTTGGATGCAAGAGCCTTCAAAGAAGGCGATGATATCATTGTAAAAGGCCGTCTACTATCCTCTGGAAAAACCAGTATTGAGATTCTTACTGATGCAGGAGATACCGTTTACCTAGCAAGAGATGTTATTGTCAAAATTAAGTTAATTGCTCACACAAGACCTGCTTACATCGATGACAAGGAATTGTTAGCCTTTGAAAGAGCGGATATGAAAAGAAGATCATCATTGCATGAAAAGGTCGAGAAAGAAGTCAAAGGCCGACAAGATGACTCCCATTTATGGGGCTGATTAAATGTCACTGAAAGATAAACGCTGTATACCTTGCGAAGGAGGTATACCACCCCTGACAAGTGAAGAAATCCTACCACTTGTTGAACAAATAAATGATGACTGGAAAGTTATTGCTGACCATCATATTGAGCGAGAATTCAAATTTTCAAATTTCCAAACTGCACTTGATTTTGTCAACCAAGCGGGTAAGATTTGCGAAGATGAAGCACACCATGCAGATTTTGAATTATCTTGGGGTAGAGTAAAAGTTATGATATGGACTCATAAAATAGATGGTTTAGCAGAATCTGACTTTTTCTTAGCCGCTAAAATTGATGATATATCATAGGTGTCAAGATGTCTGAAGTTCAAGATGTCCTAAACAGCCGGAGAACGGTATACAAATTCACAAAGCAAGAAGTTGAACAGGACAAGATTAATCAAGCACTTCTGGCAGCCTCAAATGCACCTTGTCACAAGCATACACATCCATGGAAATTCTTCATAATGGGAAATCTGGTAAGACAAGAATTAATTCCAACTATTACCAAACTGGCTAATGAAAAATCTCAAAAAAATAAGTCTCCAGATCTAGCAAAAGATGTACAAAGAGCAGTAGATAAAATAATTCTACCACCAGTTATAATTGCTGTTGCAAGTAAAAAAACTCCGAGTGATGATTTTAGAGAAAAAGAAGATTATGCTGCCTCAGTTTGCGCTTTACAAAATCTTGTATTGTCATTTTGGGATAATGGAATTGGCAGCCAGTGGACTACTGGTGCAATCACTAGACACGAAGAAACATACTCTGCATTAGGTATTGACTCAAATAAATGGGAGATCATAGGCTTTGTCAAATCAGGTTATCCAGCGGCGATACCTAAAATTAGTAAACTTTCAGTTGATGAAATTTCGGTCTACTTAGATTGATCAAAGTTTCACTGGTCTTGTTGCACCACATGCTTGGCATTTCAACAAGGTTGTTCTGTCCTCTTTGATAAACATGGTATCTGGTGAGGAACATTGGCTACACATAATGTATGAATTAACGTAATTAACTATGGTTTTCTTAATTCTTTTTGGTGGAATTCTTCCTTTGAACCTAGCTCTTGGACCGTCTCTAGATCCTGAGGTACCAAGATCATTCAAAATGTACTGGTAAACATGATTTTCATCCCTGTCCATCATAGATACAACTTCGTTGAAATTTCTAAGAATAGTATTAGAGCCCTCAATTAGAATTTGTGGCTCTGGTAAACGCCATCTTGATTTACCAGAAATATTCTCAGGTATTTTATCCCTGGCTCGGTCTAACAAGGACTCATAATCGAAGTCTGCCATGTATATTGGTCGGAGGTTTCATTCTTCAATGCTTGGTATGGCAATCAACCAAACATTGGTTGTTTTGATGAAAGGTTTGATGAATGGTTGACTCATGGGTGGCATTGATAGAAATGGTAGTTAGCATCGAAGAATTACGCATGACTGCAATGAATCTCCGCAAGGAAGGTTTGAACAGTCAACAAATTGCTGATGAATTATCTCTCTCGCAAGACACTATTTCATGGCTATTAGCAGGTAGTAAAGGCGAAGAAAGGCCAAGTGATGTAAGAATCGGTTGGAGAACAATTGGCGTTAGGCCAACAAGGATTTCGGCGGTTGGAACTATTATGGCAGATGTGGCAGATGAAGAATTAGGGTTTGAAAACATTGACACAATAGTAGGAATTTCGATTAACGGTATTTCATTTGCCCATGAAGTTGCTAGAATATTAGATTGTGAATTCACGGTTTTTAGAACTACTGATATTGGTGATGGCTCTGGCTCGTTATCAAATAAATATGGACAAGTTTCCGGGAAAAAGGTAGCAATTATTGACGATGTATTGTCCACTGGCAAAACAATGGTCAAAACTATCAACGCCATCAAAGCTGCCGGTGGAGAAGTAGGATTAGTGATAGTACTAGTTAACAAAACAATGAGAAATGAAATCGAAGATGTTCCTCTAAGGGGCGTCATACGCGCTGTTTCTGTTTGAGGTGATTAGATGCACTGGGCTGATGTTGTTGCCCTTAATTTGTCTAGACGTGGAAGTAAACATATTGTCTCAACTGGAATTACTCCTAGCGGTGAATTTCACATTGGTCACCTAAGAGAAATTCTAACAGGGGATATGATTGCCCGTGCAGCAAGTGATTCTGGACTTGATGTTGATTTCATTTTCATAGTTGACGATGCAGACCCACTCCGCAGAGTATATCCTTTTCTGGATGAGGAATATGCCAAATTTATCGGTCATCAAATCGGTGATATACCCGCACCAAAAGCAGATGGTAAACCTGATTACCATAGTTATGAAACTAATGGCTGGAACTATGCTGATCATTTTCTAAATCCATTCCTAGAAGCACTTGCTACAATTGGCGTAAAACCAAGAATTGTCAAGAATTTAGCATCATACAAATCTGGTAAATTTACTGAATGTGCTAAACTTGCTTGTGATAATTCGGATAAGATTAAGGAAATAATTGAACGGGTTTCAGGTAGAGAATTACCAGCAAACTGGTTCCCTTGGAGCCCTTTGGATTCAAAAGGCTCTCTTGAGGGCGTTTCAGTTACTGGATACGAATTCCCATTAGTACACTATACCGATAAAGATGGCAACACCGGTTCCTCTGATTTATCAAAAGGTCAAGGGAAACTCCCTTGGCGAATAGATTGGCCTGCTAAGTGGTCTTGGATTGGGGTAACATGTGAGGCTTTTGGCAAGGACCATGGTGCGTCAGGTGGGTCATATGATACTGGAAAAGAAATTTCGAAGTTATTTGGATCTGATGCACCGCAGCCACTGGTTTACGAATGGATTAGCCTGAAAGGAAAAGGTGCAATGTCATCATCTTCGGGTAATACCATTGGCCCAATGGAAGCGCTTCAGTTGGTACCTCCTGAAATCTTACGATACTTAATTGCCCAGTCTAAGCCTAATAAAGCAATAGAATTCGATGCAGGTATGAGTTTGGTCAACTTAGCCGATGATTATGAAAGAAATTCGTCAAGAGATTTTGTTAGTGAACTTGCTGATGACACATTATCTCGCAGAAGACGTGTACAAATTGAAGATGCTCAAGGAGCAATAAAACTTTCAGCAATCAGTAAGCCAGATACAACGAATAATTCTACCGTTTCATTTAGACACTTAGCCCTGCTTGCGCAAACTAAACTTGAGGACCAGTTGGTTTGGGACAGCCTAGGGTTTACCAAAAACGACCAACCATCTGATTTACTTAGAGACCGATTACAAAAAATGCGCACTTGGATTAGCTCGGAACATTTCCCTGATGAAATGAAAATTGTGATGATCAAACATGTTCCTGAAGCGTTACTAAGCGAACTGTCTGACGATGAAATTCAAGTATTAATTAGACTGACTGAATTACTTGAGAATTGCGAATGGGCAAATGAAAGTATCAGCAACTGTATTGTTGAATCTGCTAAATCTATAGACAAATCACCTAGACTGGCATATAACGTATCCTACATCTGTTTGATGGGCAACAAAAAGGGCCCGCGTTTAGCCCCAATATTGACTGAACTTCCTAAAATAACCATAATCAACCAACTAAGGCGTTGTATCGAATCCTTTCAGTAACCTCATAATACACTAATATTGGCTATTTCACTCCGTACCATTCAAATGTCAGGGGGATTCATCCCTTGTTATGGCCGGGGTTTACTGTCCTATCTGCGAAGCAGATGTCGAACCTGCTGCTAAATTTTGCCTATCATGTGGCCATGATATGCATACTCAAGGTCCAATCACCTCTACTGGACACGATTTAAATCAACTTAAGGCTGTTATTCGAATGAGAGAAGATCTCTCTATGGCTGAGAAATTTGATATGATTGCCAAAATAGAAGAAGGTGCAAATCCAATAAAATTGGGAATTGCTGCACCTGCAGATGGAGAAGACGTCGACTTGGCTGACGCCTTTGGAAATGTAGAGTTAGAATCTCCAAGCCCAAGTGTTACTATGGATTGGGGCAACTCCCCAGCCGCCAATGCGGCGGTTAGAGCTGTAGTCAGAGGCACAAGTGCATGGGATTTGATTCAAGACGGTAAATTAGACTTGAATGAAGGGATGTTTAGAACAGCCATGGACACTGGAATGGAAGCATCAACACACATTCACGATGTTGCAAGTGGGGAGCATGAAGGTATTGACCCTGATGCTATGAGAGCGATACCAGTACTAAAACCACCTAAGCGCAGTTTCTGTCCAAGATGCGGTTCTGACATACATGCTAATACAATGCTGCAATGGCGTAAATGGCGTGATTCTGCCAGTGAAGTAGTCTCGATGCAACTTGAGGCTTCAATGGAAACTGCACTTATTCAAGTGGCATCGCATTACATCAATGTCATGCAGGCATTGCAAGATGAACGTGATGATGCTTTGGCAAAAATAGAAAAATCAGACCCTGCTGAAATTGAAAATAAATTGCGAGATAAACTGGAGAAAAGTATTCGCAAAGAATTAGAAAAGGAAATTAGAGCCGAAATGTCTGAAGAGTTTGCTGGTAAAGAAGTTTCCTTAGTTGCTAAAAAAGAGGAAAAACCAGCCGCTAAAAAATCAACTGCCAAGAAGACAACAAAGCAGGAAACTAAGGAAAAACCAAAACCCAAGAAAGGCGGTGGAATGTTTGGCAGTAAGAAGGTCAAAAGAAAGTATGAAGGTGAAGATGGGGGCAAGGTTGATTGGTTCCTCAAGGATGCTTTAGACACAATCTATGACCCTCATGGAACTGGAAAAGTCCTCAAAGCAGCAACTATTCTAGCGAGATCATCTGAAGGCAATGTCAGAGTCAGAGATGTAGTACGGGTGTACAGTTCAGAGGGTGAAGAAGGAATTAGTGAACTTGCTTGGACTAGCCCATTCACTAGATACATTATCGAAGCTTTTGATGAGTGTTGAGACTAATAATTGACTTGTAACCTAACTGGTTCCATTTCACCTTTCATCATTGCCGCAATAGCTGCGACTTCCATCACTGCACCTCTAATTGTCGTGACAAATGGTATATTCAATTCAACAGCAAGTCTTCTCATCATATTACCGTCTCTTACTGCACCTCCAGAAATTGTTGGCACGTTTACAATGAAGGAAATTTTCCCCTGCCGCATTAAATCTAAAGCATCTGGATGCATTCTCTCTCTTATTCGGTAGACAACCTCTACAGGTACGTCCTTCTCTCTTAGCATGTCTGCAGTACCTGGAGTTGCATAGATAGTAAAGCCAAGTTCGATTAAATCTTTGGCGATAGGGACGAGATTTTGTTTATCATCATCTCGAACTGTTAGGTATACACCACCACCTTGTGCAACAGGAACTTCCGTTGCTAAACGTGCCTTTAGATAAGCCACATCTGCATCAGCGTGGGAGCCAAACACTTCGCCTGTGGATTTCATTTCAGGTCCAGGTGCAGGGTCAAGCCCTCGCAATTTGATGAATGGAAATACTGGTGCTTTAACACAAACATTTCCAGATGTTCTAACTGGTATTGTTTGTTCTGATAATGGAATACCGATGGTTATTTTTGCCGCAATACGAGCCAATGGCAAACCTGATGATTTAGCCACAAATGGTACGGTTCTTGATGATCTAGGATTTACCTCTAAAACATATAGAACGTCGCCTTGAATGGCGAATTGAATATTAAAACAACCAATTATATTGAGCCCTAAGCCAATCTTGATAGTTTGTTCTCTAATCAATTCCAACATTTCTTCGGAAATATTTTGTGTCGGTATAAAGCATGTTGAATCACCAGAATGAATCCCTGCTTCCTCAAGATGTTCCATGATTGCTCCAATAAGAACTTCCTTACCATCAGAAGCAGCATCAACATCAATTTCAGTTGCGTGTCCAAGATACTCGTCAACAAGTAGTGGCTTATCCGGGGCAAGATATGCCTCTGCTAGGTAAGCATCGAGTTGTTCATCATTTGAAAGAATCTCCATACCTCTTCCACCCAAAACATATGAAGGTCTAATCAAAACCGGATAGCCTATTTTTTCTACGGCATTTCTTACATCGTTGGAAGTCAACCCAGTCGCCCCTCTAGGCATAGTAAGACCGGCTCGCTTGGCAAATTTCTCAAATCGTTCTCTATCGCTTGCCTCATCTATTGCATCGCAAGAAGTACCAGCAATTTGCAAATTTAATCCTGATTTAGATAGATCTGGAAGACGTTTCTCTAGTGGCTGTGACAAGTTAATGGCAGTCTGTCCGCCAAATTGTAACAAAATAGCGTGTGCTTGTTCTCTAAGCAAAACCTCACTTACACACTCAAGAGTAAGCGGTTCAAAGTACAGACGATCAGAAGTATCGAAATCTGTAGATACTGTTTCAGGATTGTTATTGATTAGAATCGCATCCTTACCCGCATCTCTAATAGCCATTACAGCATGAACACAGCCGTAGTCAAATTCTATTCCTTGACCAATTCTTATTGGGCCACTACCAATTGCCACATACCTCTCTTTATCCATTTTAGCTAAGTTTGGCACATGATCAATTCCTTGCTTGGNATTTGGCTCATAAGTAGAATAATAATATGGCGTTTTAGCAGCAAACTCTGCGGCACACGAATCGACCATGCGGTAATTAGGATGCAGTGAGAGTGAATGTCTTCTACGCATTACTGAATCTTCATCTCTACCTCTTGGTAACGATTTATACCCTTCAGGTGGGAATGAATTTAATGCGTCGGCAATGTGTGAATCCGCAAAACCGTTAGATTTCCACTCACGCAGTAATTCTACATTGATTTCAGTTGGATTACAAGATAAGTTTACCATTTCTTTTTCAATATGGGCAATCTTTTCGAAGCGATACAAAAACCATCGAGTGATTCTAGTTATTTCATGAACTTGCTCNACGGTCCAACCTCTTCTAAAAGCTTCAATAAGCGCGCCCATTCTTCGGTCTGTGGCAATTTTACACCAATCAACTAAAGTCGCATCTGGAAGAGGTTCATTGGCTCTTTCGGCCATAGTGTCACCCTCTGATTCATCTGCTTTGGTTAATGGACGTGGATGAGGGCACCCTTGTTCCAATGAAGCCCAGGCTTTGAGAAAAGCTTCTTCGAAATTTCGACCAATAGCCATTACTTCTCCAGTAGACTTCATTGACGTGCCAAGTGTTCTATCTGCTGTTCTAAACTTATCAAATGGCCATCTTGGTATCTTTACTACGCAATAATCCAAGGTTGGTTCAAATGCTGCAGTAGTACCATCACCAGTGATTGGATTGGGTAATTCATCAAGAGTGTAGCCGACTGCAATTTTTGCCGCAATACGGGCGATTGGGTAGCCTGTTGCTTTACTAGCCAGTGCCGAGGAGCGTGAAACACGAGGATTTACTTCAATCACCCTTATTTCTCCAGTAAACTGATTGAAAGCAAATTGAACATTACATCCCCCTTTGATNTTTAGGGCACGAATCAGCCTCAAAGCCTGGTCTCGTAAGATTTGATGGTCTTGGTCAGAGAATGATTGTAATGGAGCAACAACTGTAGATTCTCCTGTGTGGACACCCATTGGATCAATATTCTCCATTGTACAAACAATAATCGCATTATCTGCTTCATCTCGCATCACTTCATATTCGAGTTCCTGCCAGCCAAGTATCGATTCTTCAATCAAGACTTGATTAATTCTTGAATTTCGCAGTCCAAGGGTTGCTATCTCNACTAATTCCCCAATGTTCCATGCAGTACCTCCACCTAAACCACCCAAAGTGAAGGCTGGCCTGATTAACAATGGCCAGGTTCCAATCTGTTCTGCAGCAGAGATTACCTCGTCCATTGATTGACAAGCAATTGCCTCACTGATTGGCAAATTAATTGATTCACAGACTTTGTTGAATAAATCTCGATCTTCTGCTTTATCAATCGCATCTAAATCCGATCCGATTAATTCAACACCAAGCTCATCAAGAACCCCAGAGTGGGCTAATTCACTAGCGATATTTAGCGCAGTTTGGCCGCCCATACCAGCCAACAACGCACATGGTCTCTCAATCTCTAAAATTCGCTTTATCGAAGAAGACAATAATGGTTCAATGTAGACNTTATCAGCCATTTCAGGGTCGTTNTGAATAGTTGCTGGATTTGAATTGACCAAAATCACCTCATATCCATCTTCACGTAAAGCTCGTACTGCCTGGCTTCCTGAAAAGTCAAATTCAGCGGCTTGACCAATCTTAATTGGTCCACTACCTAGTACCATGATAGACTTCAAATCATCTCTTCTTGGCAATTAAATAACCCCCAAATGTGTGTCGACAATTTCCTTGAAACGAGCAAATAAGCCCTCTGCATCATGTGGACCTGGGCAGGCTTCGGGGTGAAATTGTACGGTGAAGCAAGGCTTGTCTATCACATCAAGACCTTCTACTGTTTTGTCGTTAGCATTAATGTAGCGAACTTTCACTTCCTGGCCATGGAGATTTTCAACATCAGAAGATGTTGCCCCTGAAGGGTGGGCTGCTAGCATTCCTGACTCTGGGTCAGCGACGGCAAAGCCATGGTTTTGGCTAGTGATTAACACTTTACCACTTACTAAATCAACAACTGGCTGATTAGCACCACGGTGCCCGTACCGCATCTTGTATGTTTTCAAACCAGAAGCAAGCCCCATCAATTGGTGACCAAGACAGATACCCATAACTGGATATCCTGATTGAACAGCCTTGGCAAGAGTCTCTTTAGCCATTGAGGCTTTNCCTGGGTGGGCGGGATCGCCTGGCCCATTGGAACAGAATAGTGCATCAATTTGATAATCGTTAATTAAGGTAGAGAAATGGGTGTCAGGAGGACACCATATTACCTCAAAATACTGACACAGACTACGCAAAATATTGTATTTTATCCCACAATCCAACGCTGCTAAACGGGGTTTTCTACGACCAAAATCATCAGTTGAACCCTCATTCAAAATAATAGCCTGNTCGATTGANACTAAATCTACTAAATCATCTAGCTCAGGCGAGGTTAACTCTAACAAACGAGCCTTTAGCACGTCTTCTTTGTCAAGCGGGCCAAATACGCACAATACCGTGCCAAGTTCGCGCACATTCTTGGTTATCGCCCTTGTATCGATATTTTCGATACCCGGAATATTATGCAAACGCAGGAAATCATTCACTGTTGCTACCGAATCTCGATGATCTGGTTGCTTCATTGCATGTCGTACTACCACGCCTCTAGGCCATACAGAGGATGATTCAGAGCGATTTATGTGAACACCATAATTACCAATTAGCGGATAGGTAAATGTCAGAACTTGTCCGGCAAATGAGGGATCTGTTAAAGATTCTTGATATCCCATCATCCCGGTAGTGAAAACAAGTTCTCCCTCACCGATTTTTTCAGCACCGAATAAGTCTCCCTCATACCGACCACCATCAGCAGTTAACAGAATACCAGCACCGTTGGCCTGAGGAGATAATTCAGTACCATTTAACAANCCATCTGCAGCNTCTAAAAAGCTGGGATACTTAGAGATTTTTTGATTTGGTGAGCCCGGGCAGAAACTACCGGCGGCTCCCAAAGGCNTCGACATTAAACTCTGTCAAAAATGGACTCAAATAATAATTGGGATTGGTAAAATTAATTTTAATAGCGGCTATACACCTTGTAGTTAGGCACAATAACCAACTTCCAAACCTAGTAAATATATACTAACTAACCCCACTACTAGACTTCTTTAACATCTTTGCCAGTCTTAGAAGGATGAATAATTAACTTTGCATTTGGAAATTCTTGATTAAAGCCGTCTCCATCTGTCAAGGCGTCCAGAAATAGGGCCAAAGCAGCAACTTCTGAATGAGGTTGATTACCCACCGCGATATTATAATCACTTATCTTGAAAATTTCCCCAGGGACTTTAGCACCTCCAACAATAACAATTACTCCATTCCCTTTTGGTATGCTAGGAGTAGTGGATTTAAACGGTTCGCCATACATAGTTAAGTGAACTACAGTTGGCCTATTNACCTCATTATTGACAATGTTTCTGAGATATTTGAGGGGGCTTTTCTCGTAGCGGCAATCTAATCCATGGCCAAACCTTTCATTCACTGAAACTANATTTTCGAAAAGCTTCTCGTCCTCATCACCAGAGAGAAGAAATTTGCTAACGCCCATAGCCCTACTAACCAACGCTAAGTGAGTGGTAATTCTTGGATCTCGCCCTCTACGATGCCCAAGTCTTAGAACTTCTATATCGATATTAGACATCTCAACACCATGTTCGTGGATTATGCTTCATCTGAAACAAGTCCATTTCGCCCGTCATCTCGCCCAGATGGTGGTGCAATTTCAAATCCTTTTGAATCACAGAACTTCTTCAACCAAGCCAACAAAGAAGCATCAACAAGTAAATGCGCACAATAAGTAATTCCGAGCCACAATAAGGCTAACCTTGCAGTACGCCAAACCCCGTCTGACGATGTTAATTCATCTGTCAGCAACCCTAAAGCAATTGGTTCTAGGACATACAAGCAACAGAGAATTATCAGTGCACCAGATAACAGTGCAGGGGCGAGTTGACCTAACTCTCTGCTGAAATCCCTCAGTAGAGAGGATAATAATCCCAAGCCAATTACGGTAAGTGCAACTTCCGAAAAATCAAGATTAAAGAAAGTTGAAACACCCGTTGATAAATCATCACTACTTGTATCAACCGTCAACCACCAAAATACCAATATTATTGTTCCAAGCCCNCCACTAAAGTATGCTTTGTTAGCAATCATCTTGAAAATTGATGCTCTATCTTCCGGCTTTAACCTGGTAATCAACCTAGTTGCCAACTCAATGCTGGCTTCAGACATNGAATCTAGAGATTCATCAGCAGTTTCGTCCGAAATGCTAACCTCTGAATTCATAANTTCTCCATCCGACATTGACNGACCTTGAAGGTCACAACTTATCAAATCTATCGAACTGGGCNACTTCATGAGTGAGAACTTCACACCCCAATCAAATCGCGGAAGTGTAATATCGAGCAAGATAAATAGAAAACCCAATGATAATTGTTTTCTAATGGGGATATTGAACGTAACTCCAGATTCATTTTACAGGGAAAGTAGAGTTAATGGTGTTGAAAACGCCTTAAGCAAAGCCAATTTAATGATTGAGCAAGGCGCAACATGGATTGACATAGGTGGTGAATCTACCAGACCAGGGGCTGAACCAATAACCATAGATGAGGAAATCAACCGGGTAATTCCCTTGATTACAAAACTTAGAGAAATGAACCCAGACATCATGATTTCAATAGATACAAGAAATCACCAAGTTGCTCGCAGAGCATTANAAANCGGAGCGGATATGATTAATGATGTATCNGGGTTAAGANGTGANAAAATGATCGANGTTGTCTTGGAATTTGGTTGTGCTGTNTGTATAATGCACATGCAGGGAGAACCGAGTAATATGCAAANTAATCCNAGTTATGATAATGTAGTTGANGACGTAATTAATTATCTTGAAAATAAGGCNCAATTATTGGTTGAACAAGGTCACCCAAGCGACCTCATTGTAATTGATCCAGGAATTGGTTTTGGTAAAAACNACGAACAAAATATTGCTTTAATGAAATCTACCAAACGTTTGAAAGAAACTGGATTTGCTCTTCTNTGGGGTATATCTAGAAAGTCGGTAATTGGGTTGATGACGGGCAAAAAAGNTGCTGTGGACCGGTTATCTGGCACCCTTAGCACATCTGTATATGCCCATTTTGAGGGTGTTGACATATTACGTGTTCATGATATAGATGAACATCAAGATTTTTTCAAAGTACTTACCACTTTGAAAAATTAAAGTCCACCAATCAAACCTGCNGCAGCAACCCAAGCACCAAGCATGCTCCCAAGGTTTGTTAATGCGGTTACGAGTAATACTTTACCAGCTCTATTAGACCAAAAACTGCCTAAGGATTCTAATTTTAGAAATTGCTGGAGTTCTTCTGCTGTTGGCTCTGCAACTTTTAATTGAACATANCCNGCAAACCAACCTGCTGCCAAAGTNGGATTTAGTGAGGTTATTGGAGATGCTANAGCGGCAGTAAATANCGCCAGAATGTGGCCCCGGGCGATAATACAACCAATTGCCGCAAAAAATGCGTTGGCCAAAGTCCAAACGGTGAACAGTTCAACTAGGTCAACACCGCTTCCACTGTAAACAAAGAAACCNAACAGGCCGAATACCANCAAAGGAATTAGCCAAGGAATACTTTTGGCGAATAGGGACTTTTTCGGGATATGTTCTAGTTCAGACAAAGATTCGGTCGGTTTGGAATTCTTTAGGTAACTTTCAACGCCATTCAAATGACCTGCACCAACTACGACTAACGTCTTTTTTTCCGGATTTATTTGTAAGATTTTTTGAGCCAAAAATGAATCTCTTTCGTCNATCAAGACAGAACCAGCGCCCGGTGAAAATTGTTTTAATTCNTTCATCAAATCCGTTAGTATATCACGGTCTTCAAGAATTTCATCTAAATTAATTTCCTCATCATCATCTTCTTCTCCAAGCATTGAATACAAAATTTTGAACTTCTCAGTAAATTTCATCTTCTTCCATGCTCTTCGCAAGGTTGTTTGAATATCTCGATCGATTAACTCAACTTCCAATCCTTGAGCTTCTGCAATACTAACTGCAGCGAGTAATTCTGCACCAGGTTGTTGACCCTCATCAAGACCTAATTTTCTCTGCTCTGCTGCAAGCAATGATTGCAATAAAACCAAAGGTGCTTTGCCTTCTTTTATCACCTTAAGCAGGCCTTCTTTGTCTAAGCGCCTACCGCTGACTAAAGAATCATATCTCGACTTACACAATTCAACTGCAACTACATCTGGTTGAAATTCTTCAATTTGTTGTTTTACCGCTTCGACACTTTTTGTCGAAACGTGCGCTGTTCCAAGCAAACGTAAATTGGGATTTACTTCAACTATTGATGAACTCATGATANATCACCTCATACATCAAAAATGCCACTCATCATAGTCATGGTAGATTCGATTGCTAACTTTTCCAAGTCAGTGTCATCAGCAGTAGATGTGCCAGTTATGAACTCAAATGGAATTTGTCCACCTCCAAGAGTTTTATGTCCGCCTGCAAGACCGTCTGGAAAATTACTCGAGAGAGTCTTCCCCACATGGAGACCTTCTCTATTAGAGCGTACTGAGAGGATTACCTTGCCTCTCCTTGTTCCTAAGGCAATTACTGTGTCAACACCTTCGGTAGGCAGGAGAAAATCTGCAATCTGTGCTAATGAGTCTCTATTTTTTAAGTTAGATACTGGGGCGATAATAGTAGAATTATGTTGAATTTTATTATTTAATGCATCAGTAAAGGACTCAAGTGCTTCCACTGAACGTGGAGGCATTTCTATAGAACGCAATATATCTTTATCTACCCAGGCATTTATCCACAGCAGTGCCCGAATATCAACAGCATTGAATTCTCTAGTAAATCCAAGTGTGTCTGTCTTAATGCCAAACGCAAGAGCCGTTGCAACTCTAGATGTCATCTCAAAATCACTACTCATCAATAAAGATGCCACCATTGATGACGTTGAAGAGTATTCTGAACTTACCATCGCCATATCTGCAGTAACTGGTTCATCCACTGAATGGTGGTCAATGATAACATGTGGAATACAATCATTNGGGATGATATTGTTAGCTCCGGGGCGATGAAAATCTACCGCCACAATAACATCAGAATCCTTTACTACATCAGCAATCTCCCAATCTAGTATAAGCCTCCTGACTGGGATNTCAAGTTGTTTTACCATNGCTTGATTTTGGTGATGCTCAATCATACCACCATGGACAATTTTTGAGTCATGACCATGTTTGGAAAATAATTCATTCATCGCCAAGGCTGAGGCAAGAGCGTCAGGGTCTGGATTATCATGACAGAAAATAGTGACTTTACTGCCATCAGTCAAACCAGAAATATAATTTTCAAGACTTGAGGCACCTTCATTTCGCTCCCAACCTCTGATACGATCTTGCATGGCGGAGAAAGAAATATCGTCAATGCTAATCAAATCATAACCGTCACCTTCCATGGGAATAGTGGTTAGAATAGGGGATTTAGGCCACTTACTTTTTATCGAACCTAAGGGGTCTAGGTCATTTAATGACTTATCATCCAAATACAAAATGGCTGTTGGTGAATGATTGTTTAGCGGTAATTCGGTCAATTTCACTGGACCAGGCAGAGCAATTATCTCACAGTTCTCTAAATCCTGCCCAATGGGTAGGTCTTGTGCCATCCCAACAAGAGTACAATTTCGGCGCGTAGAACACCATTTGGCAAGACGTAATCCAAGGCCACTAGAGCCAAATATCAGGAACATACCAACACCACGGTTGTTTTAGTTTCAGTCTTGAAATAGCGCCGGAGCCTCTCTGGCAAAACCTTGTACTTCGAACAAGTCTTTTCTTTGGCAACCTTTGATAGATGCAACAAAAGTTGTCGGAATCATCTGAATGGTTTTATTGAACGCTGTGGTTTGTGAGTTGTACATTTCTCTTCTGTCAGCAACTTGATTTTCTATTGCCACCAGTTCGTTTTGAATATTGATAAAGTTTGAATCAGACTTTAATTCGGGGTAAGCTTCTGCAATTGCGGTAATCCTAGGAATCATTGAACTCATCATTGCTTCTGCCGCGCCTACTCCTTTGACATCCTTATTTTGCAGGGCACCTGTTGCCATTTGCCTAGCCTTAGCAAGTTCACCAAATATTTCTTTTTCATGATCGACGAATTTACTTACAATTCGCTCAAGATTTGGCAGCATATCGTAACGTTGTCTGAGCAATACATCGATATTAGCCCATGATTGATTGACATTCTCTTCAAGCGATACAAGTCTATTCCACGTTGAAAAGAACCAACCAACAAAGAATAGGAACAGGAGACCGAAGATTAACCCACCAACTATTAATATCATCATGGTTAGTCTACTAGAGTTTAACTTATGAGGCTTTTCTTTGTAAATAATTGCCATTATACAATAAATACTCAGACCTCTTGGGGATAATGAGTTGGGTCTTTTTGGTTGTTGAATCGGTATTAATTGTACTTGGAGTACTGTTAATTTCATTTTTATTTGCCCCCTTAGGTCTTGGGGGTGGGTTGCTTTATGTGCCACTTTTCCACTACATAGGTGGCTGGGAAATAGATCAAAAATTAATTATTGTTTCATTATTATTAAGCGCTATAACAAGTTATGGAAGCGGCCTCGAGCATCGTAAAAAGGGCTACNATGATGATGAATTGACTGGCATTGCCCTGTGGGGAGCGATTCCTGGTGCACTAATTGGGGTTCTGTTTGTTTTTGCTACTCAAGACCAATTCAAGAGTATTTTCAAATTAATGAGTATAATTATTGTTGGTTTTGTCATCTTCAAAATGGTTAAGAGAATCACTGCTATTCAATCGGAAAATGAAAC
>PBTA01000040.1 GCA_002726395.1 Methanobacteriota archaeon
TGCCGACATNGAGAGNGCTGTTACNGCCACCNTAGANAACNNCTCNGNNANTGACCCNTCNATNNGAGNAGCNGCNGAGTCCNTNCGNGAGGACTTNAAGAANATGGCAGGAGGGNACNTACGATACCTTNGCCCTGCCNACTAGGATNAAACAACTAGACNNTAAGCTTAGTGCNGGTGGNNTAGCNAACGGAGAGGTNATGGTTGTTGCNGCTCCTACCTCCTGTGGNAAGACCTGTATNGCNNTNAACNTAGCCNTNCANAATGGTGTAACCCACANCAAGCCNGGNCTATACTTCTCCTTNGAGATGCAAGCCAAGAGTCTNGCAAAGCGTATGATACAGACCTGCTCTGCCGTNAACCTNAACCAGTTCCAAGANGGTGTGCTNNCCNCAGANAAACAGAAGCGNGTNTGGGANGCTACCGACAAGAGTNGAGAANGCNCCNATATNNACAGAGCANTANGTNNGNAACNTAGATGAACTNCGNTCACGCGCTCGTATGTANAANCGNAAGCACNANATTGAATGGATNGTNATAGACTACNTNCANCTTGTTCCTTGGAACACTAANNTNAAGAAGCANGANGGNATNGCAGAGGTTAGCCACCANATAAAACTTATGGCTATGGAACTTGATCTACCTGTTATTCTTTTAGCACAGGTGAACAGAGAAGGTGCCAAGCGTGAGACAGGCATTACCTTGTANGACTTGAAGGACTCCGGTGACATCGAGAACGACGCAGACATTATCCTCTTGCTATGGCCAGACGGCACAGATACAAAGGAAGCAACAGTCTACGACGATCCAGTNAACGGCACACACATATCTATCAAATACAATGTAGCAAAGCAACGTGAAGGNGAGCGTGACCAGTACGGCAAGTTCGTCTTCCAAAACCACATAGGCAGGTTCAGTTAATCACCAACTAACATAAATATGACACAGCAAAACCTAACACAAAAGCAAGCATACAACCTCTACTTAGAAGGTTTTTCATACCAACAAATCGCTGATGACTACGGAACAAGCCCAGAGGCTGTGCGCTCCAAGATAAGACGATACAANGCTACCATACCTGCAGCACAGGGCAACGAGCGTGTCCTAGTTATAGCTGATACCCACTGCCCTGCNATGCACGAAGGGTACATAGACTTCCTAATATCCATCTTCCACAAGCACAAGTGTACACGCGTTGTTCACATTGGTGACCTAGTGGACTGGAACGCTATTAGCTTCCACGAGAAAGACCCAACCATGCCTAGCGCAGCAGACGAGTTTGTAGCGGCTTCTAAGCAGGTTAGAGCCCTGCACAGGGCGTTCCCAGAGGTAGACTACCTTATCGGNAATCACTCCGCTCTACCAGAGCGTAAGGCACAGAGCGTTGGACTACCACCAGAGGTAATACTTAACTTCAAAACTCTATGGGGACTTGACGGATGGGAGATACACCCTAGATTCACAGACCTAGTAATTGATAATGTTATATACAGGCACGGAGACAAAGAGAAGGGTGGACAGATGTCNGCACTAAAGAATGCACAGGCTCAGTTCAAGTCTCTNGTTATGGGACACCTACACGCACAGGCTGGTATCAACTACCACGCTAANCAGGATGGTGTTGTCTTCGGNATGAANGTAGGCTGNGGNGTAGATCACTACCACCCTGCNATGAANTACGGACGTATATACGCTTCNAAGCCAGTGCTTGGTTGCGGTGTTGTCTACTCTCCNAANCTTGCTTTCTTTGAACCAATGTTCATCTAACCAATACTACCATGATATACGAACACAAAATAGAAATGGACACCTGCGGTGGTGACACAGCTAATGTTACTGTAGAGTTTGAGGCTGATAGGCCGTCATCCAGAGACGCAGAGGTCAAGGGTATATACTACCTAGAATCTGACGAACCACTAGANAGCGAGGACATACTAAATATGTTTGAATGGATTGAGCAGGACGGCTCNCAGTGGCAACTAATTTCACATAATATAANATAAATGCAAAATACCCAAACCCAATCCATATTCAAGATTAACGCAGAAGAAGTTCTGGCTAAAGGACTGGAGGCTATGACTAGATCATGCGAAGCCNTGACCAAGCAGAACGAAACTTTAAACAAGGACATAGAGAACCTAAAGAATAAGATTAATATGCTCCAAGACAGGCTCCTATCTAACGCAGAGGAGCGAGAATAACTTTGCAGTTTTATTCATTGACTGCAACAGAGTAAGTCGTGAGTGCTCCGGAAAGGTTTCAATAGTCGACCTATAATTGAGTTGCCGTCAGCCAGCTCTCCAAACCACGACGCTGACACCATTAAGTCCTTCGGGCTTTTTATTTATCTTCTTTGGCCTCTTCCTTTGCTTCTTCTAAAAGCTCTGGATCAACCAATCTTGACCCTATAGGAGAAAGCATATAATTGCGTATTACTCTCTCGTTAACTTTATTGGCTTCCCTGTGAGTTAGAAGTGTGACCATTAAATCTGGGTCACGAACCGCATCAATTAGCAGTTGTCTAGCCTTGTCTACTGTCAAATCATTCAAGAACTTTCTAGCTACTGTAGAACCAATAGAAGCGGATTGTATTGACCCACCAGCTGTTCCAGAAAGTTTTGCACCAACCTTTGCTCCAATAACCTGAGCAATTTTCTCGATAATAAAGCCTGCCCTATCATCTGTTACATTTGTTAGTGGGCTTATAGATGACTGCAGTTGCAGAGAAGACATTTTCTGTGCTACATCTGTTAACTGTGACATTTCTTCTGCATTAAACACTAAATTCAAAGTTTTTGATACTCTAGGGTCTTTTAGAATGCGTTTAAATTCTAATCCATTAATTACTGCTCTTCCTTGGCTATCTAATCTACTGGTAGTTATAATATCCATTAGATATTCAGACACTGATGATTTCAACCCATCGTACGCTTTACCAGATTTATCTTTTCTAGCTGCGTTAATTATCAACTGCATTGATGATTCTGGGTTAGCACTATTAAATACCTTCTTAATTGCTACATCTGCTGGTTGATTTATTATTGCCGCAAAACTAGATACTCTTGGGTTGTCTAAACTCTTTCTTAGAGCATCTGATTTTTTTGTAATTAATCTTAACGCATCATCTGCGCTTTTAGCAGTAGTTAACTGAGCTTTAACAGTTGGAACTAACTCTAATATTTCTTCATTTTGTCTAAGGAAGGTATCAACGGCAGACTGGCTTCGTACTCTTCCAGTTCCTAGATCAACGACTTGGCTTAGGAATCTAGACTTTAGGTAATTAGATATTCCTTCTAACGCTAGTGGGTCATCAGTTGCCTCTTGCAGTGCTTCAAAACCAATCTTAGATTTTACGCCAGAAGGTAAAAGTGTAGGTATGGTTAAATCAGCTGCAACCTTCTCTCCCCCTTCACGCGAAAACCCAAGTATTTTACCAACGGGTCCTCGATTAAATTTTTCATTCATTTGACGGCTAAAGGTTCGAGCGGCATCAATAGCCTCTCCTACAAATACGTCATCTGACCTAAAGCTATCTAAGTCGTTTAAGATTGATTCTCTAAGCTCTTCAGCAATCCTAGCTCTGTTAAATTTTCCTGATGCTCTGGCTTCAGTAGCTTCTTCTCCTAGTCTCTTGTACAAACCATCCAGTTCTCTAACTGTTGTTGTTTTTACTCTACCTCTTCCCCTCTTTCTTTTTGCGCTAGGTCCAATGAGACGTTTAGCGGAAGGAGGTATATCGTCCATCTGCGCACTAGCAGTTTTCGATAATATATTTTTATAAGTTTCTATTGTTTTCTTAACCGGACCTCTAGCGTTTTGAGGTATAGCTTTCCACAACTCATCTTGTTGTTTCTTAGCATCGTTTAAAGCTCGTTCAAGGGAATCTCTAACTACTTGATTGGAGGCCTGACGCATTTCTGCTGGACTTAATCCTTGTGTTCCTAATATACGCAACGCATCAGCAGCTTCTTCTGTAGCCTTTTCAACTCTAGCATNCATAGCTATCTCTAGCCTATCTGCACGTAATTTAAAGAATTCTTGTGTATTAGCTGAATCACCGCTTTCAACAATCTTACGAGATAAGTCATCCATAATCTCAGAACGCTTAGTTGACATCTGAGCTTTTTGTTGTGGAGTTTCTCTTATTACTGTTTCCTCTAAGGCCATTAATCCAGGCTCTTCAGACCTAGCAGCTGGCAGGAGATCTGTACCACTTAAATCTTCTATTCTTCTGGACGCTGCGATTGGGTCTTCCGCTAATGATTGAACTCTCCTTGAAGCCCTTACTTTTGCGCCAGCCTCAGTGAAGGGGGTTATTGCCTTCATACCTAAGTTGCCTAACGTAAACTTAGAAACTGTTTGAATTGCTGCTGCAGGAACTACTGCTGATGCAACTTCGGCTAACATTTGTCCAGAAGGACCTAACTCTCCAGCTTCTACTGCTCTCCGAGCAATAGTAATTCCAGGCACTGTTAATGCTTCTGCAGAAACTGTTCTTACGGGCATATTTACAAGATCATCAATTAGTTTTTTTGATATATTTGCCGTTACGCCTGAGCCTTTTGATAAAGCTAATGCAGTTGCACTTGTTGGTGCGGTGAATGCAGCTATTTCTCCAGCAACAGTACCAGCAGTCTCAGCAAAAGTTTCTGGGCCTCTATCGGGAGTTGGAGCACCTATTGAAGCCATACCCTCACGAATACTCTCGCTTCCCCCAAAGGGTCTGTCTGAGCCTAATCCAATCTTCTTTAACACTAAGTTTGTTAAGTCAACTGGACCTCCAGCTACTTGAGCAAGGCTCTTGTTTAAGAATGGCATAAATCCGCCAATGTCATCTGACTCTTCTTCTTTAGATACTTGCTTGGGTTTGCTAGCCCTCTTCTTGAACTCTCGCGAAAGAACTATAGCATCTTGCCTAGCCTCCTCATTTCCTTCTTCGGCTAAACGATCAGCGGCTATTAAGGCTTGTTTAAGCTTTTCATCAGATAAAGACATATTATTGCGCGTATTTGTCTGCTATTGATAGAATGTCTATTGTTGCATCATCACTAGACCCAAGCTGGTCTGGAACACCCAAGAGACGTCTGAAATTACGCAAATCTTGACGCAGTATTCTAAGTTGTCCCTTTTCTCTCTCTGGATATCTAGGTTGTTTTAAAACTCTATCTATATCACTTATTCTCCTACCCATAGTTTCATCAATACTTCGCATCTTGGATTGCAGGGTTGTTGGGTCCATAAAGATACCAGGAGTTATATCTAATGATTTAGCCAATCTGTCCATTTCGGTGGCTAAAACTCTTGGACTTGCTCGTAATGTTTTAAGTATTTCTTCTTGAGCTGTAACTAGAGTCTGTTGATCTTGTATTACTTGAGGGTCTTGTATGTTTGGATCAGCCCCGATGCCAGCAAGTGGTCCTCCAATTAATCTTTGAGCACTAGAAAATATAGTGGGTAATCCACCGGTGGTTCTTTCATTTGCGAGTGAGAATAGTGTTCTTGAATTTTCTTTTGACCCANCAACCAAATCACCATCAGGTATTGATTTGTCGAACTGAGTAGTTGGTCTGCTTTCCCCTGTTGTCCTATTTACCAAAGATGTTGCACCAGTTTCTGGATCTTGCTGAACGCTTACATTGCCTAAGACTAAGTCAGTCCTATTTTGAAGACTTAAACCAGGGTATGCTTCCCCCAGTAATCTAATTTTTTCTTGTGTTGCGCTTTCATTACGATCATCCTCAAGTTGTAAATTGGCTAATGTTACAGCTTGTTTTTGTTTTTCATTAAAGAAGTAAATTTCTCTAACTGTGTCATCTTTATTTATTGCGTTAAGAGTTTCATCATCAACATTTGGCAACACTGATCTTAAAGCTCTTAGGGTAACTTCCTCTTCTTGTTTTTTTATTTTTTTCTTTTGATGTTTTTCTATAGCTCCGCCAATAGCCTCACCGAGATTCATCATCCCCTTTGCCTGTATGTTAGCTGCGTTAGTAAATCCGCTGAAGTCCAATGCTCCTAAGCGGGGGTCAACTCGTGTTCCTGTTTGAAATGCCATATTATTATCTTCCTCCTAAAAATCCACCTACTATACTACCAAATGCTCCAAGACCACCTGCACTACGGGCTGCATCAGCCTGTGCCTGCGCTCCCAATAGACCAAACTGGTTAGCTTGATTCTGCATTGCCATGTTAATCCCTACGTTTGGATCAAACAACTGAGGACCCATAGGACCTGCTGCACCTGCTTGCGATTGTCTTAGTGTATTTTGTCCTATTTGAATGGCTGATGAAGGTCTACCAAGTATAGTCATACCTACGTCACCAGCTAATTGTCTATTCATACCAAAAGCCTGACCAAACCTACCTGATTGTATTCCCTCTTCTTGTCCAATAAATCCTGCACCTAGTTGCATACGCTGTAACTGCTCTGCTCTACGTCGCGCTGCTAGATTCTCTGATTGATTGAGAGTCTGTGTACCAAACATTTGACGCTGTAGCTGTTCTGCTCGACGTTGTGCTGCTAGAGCTTCTGAGCCTTGAAGCATACCTGCACCTTGTCCTAGCCTTGCTCCACGCATACCTGCTTCTTGACCAAGTAATTGAGAACCTAGAGCCACCTGTCTTTCTTGTTTGTTAAGCTCTTCTGATTGTCTAGCTAACATTTCATCGTACACAGAACCTTGTCCCATCTCTCTGCCACGAGCTAGAGAAGCCTGCCTAGAGGACTGCTGTGCGCGTCTTTGTTCTAGTGGTGAAAGCTCACCTGTGGACTGAATAAACTCAGAGCCTCTAGCTGATATTAGTGCCTCTTGCTCCGTAGGAGATAGGTCACCAAGGGTCATACCCATCTCTTGTAGCTGTCTTTCAGCAGCACTAGCAGCTTCGCGACGTGCATTGACATCGGACATACCACGCCTCTGTAAGGCTCTCTCAGCGGCACTAGCAGCCTGCACCTGACTTCCAAGGAGTTCTTCACCCCTTGCTCCTAGTCCTGTGTCACGACCAGCTCTTGCACTAGCCATCTCAGCTAACCTAGTACTTTCTGGATCAGCATCACGGTACGCTTGTACAACCTGTGGAGCAAATCTTTGTAGAGCAGCTACATCATCCCGGCGTTGTTGTCCTAGTTGCTGTCTTTGTAGATCAGCAGCACGAACTGATGACTCCTCTAGTAAATCAAATAGACCAGGAGTTCCTCCTGCCTTTTCAAGACCACGCATTTGTGCTTTGATCTGAGAAGCTTGAGCTTTTCTGTTGCCTCCAAGGGACTTAGTTAGTTTAGAAATCTCTGCATTATAAGCCTTTAGTTCCTTCTCGTAATTAGGATTTTTCTTTTCCCTAGTTCCTCCACCACGACCTGTGTATTTATATCTAATAGTCTTTTGTGGTTTTGGTCCTGCAGAGGAACGTGCAAGTTTTGCAGCTTCACTGTCACTTACTCCTTTACCTGACTCAAGCCCAGCTAATTCTGTTTGTAATCTTTTGTATTCAGCAGTTTGTTTTGGATCCTTAATACCGCGAGCCATTGTTCCAATGTCTCTAAGCTCTAAGCCAGTGTAAGCTTGTCTTCCGGCGGACTCTGCT
>PBTA01000041.1 GCA_002726395.1 Methanobacteriota archaeon
TAGACAAGCAGAAATCAAGGACTTAATTGCCAACTCTAAATTCCCAGGTGCAACGATTGTTTGCCGAGCCAATAACTGGGGCATTGGCAGGCACCTAATTGATGCGCGCAGGAGGCTATTTGACGAACAAGGATACGATAGAATCCTACTTCTAGAAGACGATTTAGTGCTTGGAGAACATTATGTTGACACCGTATTTAGCATCGCAGATTGGGCTAGTAAATACGATGATATCGGGACAATAACGGCATATCATATCAATGAGCATCCAATAAAACAGCAAAAAAGCCAAGAAGATCATTTGATTGCGACAAATAGGCATTTCTGGGGCTATGTTATAACACGTAAAGTGTGGGATGAAATNAAACACATNATCTACNGNTTTGAACAAAAATNTCTCGTANAATCGACTTATACCAACCGAGCACATCGAAGAATCCGGTGGTTTTTCATGGCGAAATGGATTAACAAACAACGCCAGATGAAAGACAACCGNTTGGTGCCAGATAGTTGTGTAACNCCGCCNTTTCCAAGAATTCCGTTTAGAATTGCCACTAGTCAAGATGCAATTACCGCCCTAGCGTTGTGGCATCACGGCTATCATCGAATAACTACCCGTGTCTCTAGGGCAGAATATGTTGGTATCGAGGGCTATTCATTTTCTCCGGAAGTATATCAGAGCCAAGGATTCGATAAACAGAACTTAGGTGATTATGCACACCTTCAAACACCTGCAGAATTTACCTTTATTGATGTCGACTCTCAGGGCAACCCTCTCAAACCGACACCCTACAGATGAAAACTACATGGGGGCTAAGGTTGGCATAATTGGCTGTGGCCGTTGGGGNAGTNTTCACCTCAAAACCCTCGCCAAANTGAAGGAAGAGGGCTTTGTTGCAGAGATTCATGGATGCGACCTCAATCCAGAAAAAGGGCTTGAATTCGCCGAGTTACTGACCACCTTTTCCACGGATTGGCAAGAGTTGGTAAGTCGAGAAAAGCTAGATGTAATTGCTATCGTGACTCCCGCTGACACCCATCACAAATTGGCCATTTCTCTGCTCGATTACTGTACAAACCTGTTTATTGAGAAGCCAATTTCGTTACAGGAAACTGAAGTTGCCGAAATACTTGCCAAAACCCAAGAACGTGGCGGAACCTTACTAATTGGCCATATTTTACGATTCCACGCTGGATTACTGAAGGCAAACGAACTAATTGATTCTGGCACTATTGGGCAATTGCAAAGCGTAGATTTTTCGCGGATCAGCACAAGAAAACCTCCCCGCAAATCTAACTTGTTTGAAGCATTAGCAATTCACGGTATTGATACAGCATGTTTTTGCTTTGGGGAGGCCGAACCCTCTCGGTTGTCAATAGACAGCCTTCGTTCCGATGCTCAAAAATCTCCAGACGGAGTAAGAATTTGTCTAGAGTTTCCTGGCACTAAAGAAGCCCTGATTGATGTTGGTTGGAACGGTGAAAAGGAAGTGCGAGAAATTGTGTTCACTGGTTCTAAAGGCATCATAACAGTCGATACAAAAGACAGCCACAACATCTTGATAAGGACTCAAAAGTATCATGAACAGTATCCCTTAGAAGATGCCGAACTACCCCTTACAGCGGAGTGGAAATACGCGCTAGCCCAGACTGCCACAGATGCAAAACCAGCAGTATATCCGTCTGTAGGGTCTATCTTTAGGAGCATGAAGTGGATGGATAAAGCAAAGTTAGAGTCTGAAAGAATAAATTATACNAACGGACGCCCTGAATAAAATATCGGCACGATTAGTAAATTTTCATTAAATCATCGGGATTTGGATAGCATTCAATAATAGCCACCTTCTCGATTGTAACATGGGACTTTCATTCACCGCAGTTCAAAGGTTAATGACTGCTGTGTTAGTTGTGACAATTCTTGTCGCTTTCACTACTAGGGACGCCTTTAATACTGCGTGGACGGTAATTGCACTATCAACATTAGTTGGCTTTACTTGGGCGATTTCTAATAAGGATGCGACATTTACTTATTTGGGTCTAAATTCATACGGAATCTTAAGTGTGGTTGTATTTCTAGTTGTGTCGGTAATTTTTGCCGAATGGTGCATGACAATGTGGGGCACAGAATCACGCATTGGGACTTATGGACTTTCCCTAGTAACGGTTGGAACGTTTTGGTGGACTATTGAAATGATGGAGCCAACAGTCACCAATGAGAATCAGTGAATAGGTCGCTGTTCCATGCGAAGGGTCAAAGGCTTCGAGTAATGACAACACAGCATGGCTAAGCATGGCGACCATCCTGAGTTACCCATCTTGATTGAGCAATTATTGATGGATGATGTTCACACTGTATTTCTCAAAGCGGACTGTCCACCCAGAGTTAAGCGTGGCACGATAGGCGAACTGAGGCTTGTTGAGGTCGAAGAAACCGACGACCAGTGGGACACTATGCGGCTTGAAGCCATGCAAGAAGAATTAGTTGATTTNGCTCATCAAAACAAACAACGCAGCGATTGTTTTTTGGAGATTGACCGTAAAGGTTGCCAAGTAGTCCAATTAGGGGATTTGAGAATTGCCTGTACTTGGCCGCCATTTGCCGATGCCAGAGAGATCACCATTGTTCGCCCAGTGGCTAAATTATCAATTAGTGATTACGAACTTGATGAAAGGTTAGTAGAACGATTATCTAACCACCATCGGGGCGTATTTATCTGCGGCAGACCTGGTTCAGGAAAGACTACTTTAGCCCAAGCAATTGCGGAATATTTAGACAATGATTTGGGAGCAATGGTCAAAACTATGGAAGCCCCCAGAGATCTTCAATTGGCAGACCGAATTACCCAATATGCGCCACTGGAAGGCGACCTTGAGAAAACTGCTGAGATAATTTTCTTGGTNCGTCCAGACTTTGTTATCTTCGATGAAGTAAGACGNGCTCGTGATTTTGAGATATTTGCTGATGTAAGATTGGCCGGTGTCGGGCTACTTGGAGTGACTCACGCCAACTCCGCACTAGAGGCAATCCAGCGATTGATTGGTAAAGTAGAGTTGGGGCTTGTAAGTCAAGTCCTTGATACAATTCTTCACGTTGAGGCCGGTAAAATCCAACAGGTGCTAGAGCTTCGAATGACGGTAAAGGCACCAACTGGTATGCAAGAGGAATTAGCCCGGCCAGTAATCGAGGTTGTAGAATTTCCCAGCGGCAAAATAACTCACGAAATGTTCGCNTTTGGTTCTGAAATAGCAGTAGTGCCCGTTGAAGGTTTAACTCAGAAAACATCGCCCATTAAGGCACTAGCAAAAGACTCCCTTGTGCGNAATATTAGAGATTGGATCGGCGTTGAATGCCAAGTCCAATTTACCTCCAATACCAATGCTAATATCTACGTTCCAGATAACATGGTAGCAACTCTTGTTGGCAAAGGCGGCGCCAATATACGCCAGTTGCAAGACGACTTGGGCGGCATCTCACTATCAGTCAAAACCTTTGATGAAATGCCAGACAATCTGGACCGACCCAATCCATATTGGGAAGATACTCAAGAGCGCCGCAGTCGCTCCGGCAAGGCGTGGGAGCACAGTGGGAAAAGCCGGCGAAGAAAAGAGCGTAAAGGCAGAAGATGAAATACATCTAAAAACTAAAATTTAGGCGTAAATAGGCAATCCACTTTAATAATAAGCAAATTGAGCCGAAGGCATGAGCGCTATGGATGGGTCTAGAGACGCCGATGAAAAACCGAGGGACGGACTAGTTGCTTTCCTTCTAGAAAACCGCACACTGGTCAACTTTGCATCAATAATCATGCTTGTTTTTGCAATATGGGCTACAGTTGAAGTGATTACCAATTCACTGGGTATGACTTGGTGGCCACCAGAAACCGGTATACCTTCAGATGAGATTTACAATAATCCTGATGAACTCAATAATATCAACAATGGCTGGATTATTGGACTTGGTGCAGTATGTGGAACAGTTGGTTTCATGATACAATATTTCTATCGTGCGGCGCCTCATATCGACGCATCCATGAAAGCCACTGCAGCATCAATCTTTGCTGCAGTAAAGGAAGATGAAATTCAAGAATCTGCTGAAAAGATGGCAAAAGAAATTGTCGCAGCAGAAAAAGAAGAAGCAGAAGCCGAGGCCCAAGCAGAGGCAGAAGCTCAAGCAGAAGTCGANGAAGAATCTGAAGAAGATTCAGAAGAGTCAACAGAAATGTCTGAAGTAGCAGAAGAACCTGCTGAGGAATCTGTTGAAGAAGACAATACAGATGCTCAAGAACCAGAAGGTGACGAGGTTGGTTCAGACGAGCCTGCTCCAGCATCAACCGATAACGGAGCAAAAAAATTCTGAGGTGAAAAAAATGTGGGAACATAGAACAGTATCAAATAAAGAATTCAGCACAACCGGAAGACTAAACCCAAGCGAAACATATGTTCGCCTTATGGATGAGGTTGAACAAACCGTCAAGCAAGCACAGATTGAAGAATTTGCTCATGAAGCATTCATGGATTATATTCCGCGCCGCGGGCCATGGGAAGAATTACCACCGACCGATATGGCAAAATCTGATCCAAGAACCAGATATATTGGACCAGCAAAAGCCAAACTACTCAACACAAACCTGTTTCTTGGATCAACTTGGATTGAGGCAGAGCGNTTCAAGTTTGAAAGAAGAATCCTCAACGTTTCAGATTTCCTGAAGCAAAAAACCATTATTAACGCAAACATGTGGACGCCTAAGCAATTGTTCACAACTCAAACTTTCTTTTTCTGCTCTACAGGTGATGAAGAAAGAATGGGCGGCTCATTCCTAACCGGTGACCAACCAGGCGACGACCACGTCTTCTTGGGTAAGAAAGATGGCGAATTCCCTGAATGGGAACCTATCCTTTGGGGTCTAGGTCACAGAGGAGTAGTCCCAGATTCAGATCCTTTGGACAAGTGTTTCTACCCATCATTGATGCACAGAAATGTTTCTTTCAACAATCGACTGGGCTGGATTAGATATTCTCCAGCAGGATTTGGTAAGGATGCAAACGGCTTCTTGACCACACGTCCTCACACATGGATTTGGCCAGCAGTTGATGGCAATAGAGACACTCCAACATCATTCAATTTGTTGGTCAACTTGCCTGACCGAAGATTATCATTTGGTGAAGAAGGTATTACTGACGTATTCATGACCACAGGTAAGACTTCCATGTACTCTTTAATGGGCATGATGTCATCCTCTACAGTTCGACAAATGTTCGGTGCCGGTTCAGAAATGGTGCCATTAGAATTCCACTGTATTGAGCCTGGACTCGATGAATGGATTGCTAGAGCAACCGATGAAGACAAATATGCTCGTTTATTCGAGGTTTGTGCTTGTTTAGGTTACATTCTAACCGACCCACTAGTCGGTCAACTAGGTGGCTCCTCTAAGCGCCGCCGGCTAATCATGTACCCTTCCGACCAAGGTAACTTGTTGACCTGTGTTAATGCAAGCCAAGTTGCTGACCATGCCTTGAAATCCAACTATGAGGCGACAGTGTTTACCAAATTAGACCAAGCTGATTTCATGAACAGAGTAACACGCCGATTCAAAGCATATGCTGACTTAGTTGCCGCAAGCGATATTGCCCAAGGCGCAAGATGGATAAGCCAAGCCGATTTCCACGACGGAGAGAAAAAGGTCGTTGGACCGAGCGTCCACTCAATCATGTCAGTTAGAGGCTACGATATTATCGACATGGAAGAATACAAGAATTCCTTTGACGATATATCAGCCGCCCCTGATAGACTCATGAGGAGAATTGTCCAATCTATCGCTACCAATGCGCTAAAGACGATTTACCCAATTGCTGAACTCGGTGAAACTGCAGGATCTGCACCATATTCGCACATCTTCGGTGCTAAAGANGACAATCCGTTAGTATACTANACTGACATTAGATTCTTGGTACCAACTTCGATCGATAAACTACGTACAATAACAGGGTCTCGAGGCGCTGATAGAGGTAGAATGCGTGAAGCATATACCAGCCTAACCAATGCTGATGCAATGACTAGCCTTTCAATACAAGATTTGACACTACCATTCCTTGCTGANCTTGGCGAGGATTCGTGGCAAACTGGNACCGGACTGAAAGAAACCGAAGTAATTATNGAAGTTACTATGGCAGTAAATCCAGGAAGAGTATGGAAAGCACTACTTGAGCCAACTACTAGCGAAGTATTCGACTTGCCAAAGGGTAACAAGGGTACAGCAGCAAACCTGTGGGGAGATATTTTCATCAATAATGAAGCNCTTCACGACAAGATGAAGCGTGACAATCTAGGACATTATCTNAAATTGTTGAAAATGGCTTACCATTGGAGTAACGATGAAGCTAAGAAGATTCACGGTTTGAAGACAAAGCGAACTCAGAAGAGTTCATGAACAGGGGATTTTTGCCTTAAGCCATGTCTCAACCAAATGACGGCTCAGGGCGCGCCCCGGTAGCNATTGTTAGGCCGACAACTTCGGTGACAAGTGGAGTNGCAGTAACGCAAAAACTAGTTTCTGCTGCAGTTGCCTTTGGCAATTTACTGAAAGGTACTTTCGGGCCAAATGGCCTGGATAAAATGCTCTACAAAACCAATGGCGAAACTGCAGTTACTAATGATGGCGCTAAAATNGTCGCCGAATTATTGGTGAAGCATCCTGCAGCCAAAGCCTTCGTTCAATTAGCTAAGTCACAGGAAAACGCCTGTGGCGATGGCGTTACCGGATGTCTTATTTTCGCTAGCGAATTGATGCGTGAATCAGGAGTTTTACTAGAAAAAGGCCTTCACCCACTGGTCCTAGTCAATGGGTTTAGAGAGGCTATGGATAAGACCATCCAAGCTTTGATGAATCATGCCAAGGAAGTTAGTATTGCGGATGAGAGTATACTTCAGTCAGTTGCTAGAACTGCTATGACTGGCACTTCAATCGAATCAGTGGGCAGTCAACTTGCAGATATCATTGTCAAAGCAGCCATCCATGTCGCTAAGCAAGATGATGGCTATACTTCAGTCAACATAGAACAGGTAAGAATGGCCAAGAAAGGAATCGGCAGTTTGTCAGACACCAAACTAATCAAAGGCATCATCATTGATAAAAACCTNGATTTGGAACGCTTACCCCGTAATCTTACAGCCGGCAAGGTGGTGGTATTTTCTTGTCCATTGGAAATTGAAAAGACCAGTTATGATTCCGAAATAGAAATCTCATCGACTGAACAATGGGTCGCTTTTATGGACGCCGAGGAAGCGATACTTGAAAATAAAGCCCAGAGCATTATTGATAGTGGCGCATCAATGGTATTCTGCGCTGAAACAATCGACGCTAAAATATTGCACCAATTGGCTGATAACGATATATNTGCCCTGGCATCTATTGACAAAGCCGGCGCCGAAGATGTTGCACTTGCCACAGGTGCNCTGATGATAGATCACATTGACGGGATTGATGACAACACCCTNGGCTCTTTTGAATCAATGGTNGTAGAATCTTATGATAGTGATGAAGGCCGCCGAGATAGATTGTACTTGAACGCGGGGCCTTCTTCAGGATTGACAACAATCGACGTTTGTGGAGCTGGCGGCGTCGCTAGTGATGAATTTGTCAGAGGCATCTACGATGCATTGAATTCAGTTGCCAGTTCAATTGAATCAGGCAGCGTTTTGATTGGTGGCGGTAATGCACACATCACCGCAGCTTTGGCAATGAGGGAGCATGCCGAATCAATAGCTGGAAGAGAGCGGTTAGCCATTGAAGCATTTGCTAGATCATTAGAAGCGGTACCTGCAACATTAATTGCCAACTCAGGAAAAAATATGTTAGACGGGCTACTCGAACTACGTTCGATGGTTAGGAATGATTTACCATCCAGCGGAATTGATGCTGAGGGCAAGCCAATGGAATTAACTGACGTTTGGGAATGCTCTGACACAATATTGCATGGACTAGAGGCAGCATGCGAAACTGCTTGTGGACTACTGCGCGTTGACCAAGTTATTTCAGCGCGTGGCGATTAAAATACTCAGCGTTATGTTCATACGGCTCTTACCAGACCACAACTTGGGTCGCATCCATGGAACAGTCACACAAACCTAGAGCACTGTTGAGTGTATATGACAAAACAGGGATTGTTGATTTTGCTAAATCATTGCATGAACTAGGCTTTCAATTAATTTCAACAGGCGGCACTGCTAAGAAACTCAAGGCAGCAGGGTTGTCAGTAATGAGCGTTTCAGAAGTAACAGGTCATCCGGAAATTTTTGATGGACGAGTCAAATCATTACACCCAGCAATTCACGGGCCTCTACTTGCTCGCCTTGAAAGCGAGGAAGATAGACTTGGGCTTGCAGAACTTGGCTATGGGCCCATCAACCTCGTTGCTTGTAATTTGTACCCATTCAGCCAAGCAGCAAGCCAACAACCAAGACTAGATGACCCAGACTTATTGGAAATGATCGATATTGGTGGTCCAACAATGGTTCGAGCATCAGCCAAAAATCATCGTAACGTGATTATTGTTTGTAATCCAGTAAATTATTCCAAAGTAATCGCTGAACTCAAAGCGGCAGGCTCTAGTGACGCAGTATCATCACAATTTCGCCAAAACTTAGCATTAGAAGCATTTGAACATACAGCAAGTTATGATAGCGCAATCTCAGGCGAATTACACGCCCGCTGGATTGGTAGACCAGAGGCTTATGACGACAAGAGTGAACAGGAAATACGCCTACCAGCAGCACTACTTTCCTCTGCTTTCAAAGTTCACAATCTGCGCTACGGAGAGAACGGCCATCAAGCGGCTGCTATGTACATTGACCCTAAAGAAATTGGTCAACATTCTACTTTAGTAACCGCTCATGTTGAAGGTGGTAAACAGATGTCTTACAACAATTACTCAGATGCAGATGCGACATTACGCCTTTGTCGCTCACTGTCGACCAAAGAGTGGCCAAACACTCCCCATGCTTGTGTAATAGTCAAGCATAACAACCCCTGCGGGGCTGCGCTTGGTAAAACTCAACTAGAGGCTTATGAGGCAGCGCTAGCAAGTGACCCCGAATCGGCATTTGGTTCGATTATTTGTTTCAATGAGCCACTAGAATTATCCACTGCTAAAGCCATGGAGCCATTAT
This sequence comes from Methanobacteriota archaeon, assembly GCA_002726395.1. Taxonomy (GTDB): domain Archaea; phylum Thermoplasmatota; class Poseidoniia; order Poseidoniales; family Poseidoniaceae; genus MGIIa-L1. The sequence continues at coordinate 9,167 of PBTA01000041.1, forward strand.
TCATTGAGGTATTAATGGCGCCAAATTACCACAAGGAAGCAAAAGAATTTGTTATGCAGAAAAAGAATCGCCGAATTTTGACAATTGAGTCACCTAACAATAGATTAGCAGCACTTGAAAGAATTTTAGTCAAGAAACCAATTGAAGGCGGCTGGATAGTTCAAACCGAGGAAGCGCCAATTATTGATTGGGATAAAGCGAAAGTGGTCACAAAAATACAACCAAGCCAGGCTGAACTAGATAGCATGAGATTTGCCGTAAGAGTCTGCGAACAAGTCAAATCTAATGCGATTGTAATGGTCCAAGGCACCGCAACAGTTGGTATTGGGCCAGGTCAAACTAGTCGCGTTGAAGCGGTCAGAATCGCAGCCCGAAGAGCTGGCCAGAGAGCTAAAGGTTCGGTACTTGCATCAGATGCCTTTTTCCCATTCAAAGATGGTCTAGAGCAAGCAGCAGGTGCTGGTGCTTCGGCAATAGTTCAACCGGGTGGCTCGATTAGAGACCAAGAAGTTATTGACGCTGCAGATGAAATGGGCGTTTCTATGTTATTTACCGGTCATCGATTGTTTAGGCATTGAGCGTCGAAGCAATCAAAGCAAACCAATGCTGCCGGGGTAACATGGCAAATGCAACCGGCTTGGCAAGAGTTGGCACGCCAGAAGACCCCATTAGGTGTGCAATCCTTATCTCTGGATCCGGTAGTGGTATGCAAGCTATGCTAAACCACCAAAGCGGTGAAGACTGTGCTCATTACACAGCCCTAGTTATCAGCAACAAATCAGGCGTCGGTGGAATATCTCGTGCCCAAGAATTTGACATTCCCGTAGCAGTTGTAGAGGTTCCAGCAATCGAAAATAGAGTTGATGCTCGACATCAGCATGAAGCAAAAATTGAGAAATTGTTACAGCGACACGAAGTTGAACTAATTATTCTAAGTGGGTATATGCGCCTATTAAGCGAACAATTCATCAATAATTGGGCAGGACAGATAGTTAATATTCATCCTTCACTATTGCCGGATTTCCCCGGTGCTCATGCTCATCGAGAGGTAATTGCTGCTGGGGCTAGTAAATCGGGCTGTACAGTTCATTTTGTTGATGCTGGAATGGATACTGGAGAAATAATTGCTCAATGTGAGGTAGAGGTTTTGCAGAGCGACACCGAATCCTCTTTGGCAAATCGGATTAAGTCCTTTGAACATATTCTCTATCCACTGGTCATCGATGCGATTGTTACTGGCGATTACTCAAGTCTGAATTTTGATTAAAATTAGTAAATTGCGATGAAAAGTCGTGGTTTTGATAATTAGAAAACTCGCCAAATAATTGGTTTATTGACTCAGCCTGCCAATTAATCAATGCTCTATTGGTTATTCTAGCCATTAGCGGCTGCCGTTGTTGTTGATGATCTACTGGCACGCAGTTACCTTGCTGTATCAGTGCATCAATTCCAGTTGACTGTAAATTAAAGGCATCGCATGGAATTAAGATTACATCATCATCAATTTGTTTAATGCTCCAGGCAACTAACTCGACTAGTGAATTACAAAATTCTGGGTCTGGCCAAACCTCCCCATCAAACATTTCCATTCGGTTTTTATCGCCGCATAAGGTAATAATTCTAGTTACTGATGTCAGTTTACATTGTTTGATTAACCGGCTAACTCCGCCAAACATCTGCGATTTATCCTCNCCCATTCGAGAACTTTTTCCGCCAGCAAAAATCAACGCAGTTGTCATACCAATCATCAGTGCAGAGCATCGAGCTTATCCATTGCCTCTTCCAACTCACTTAACAGACTTCTAACACGTTCCATTAGAGCTTGACGTTCTCTACTACTGCGTGCCTCAGGCAACCACTCTAACAGACGTCGAACGTCCTTAGCATCCCGTTCAACCGTCCATTNCAAAACAGCCTCCATGACCGGGTCNTCAGTCGGTAAGAACCTCTCAGACATACTCAGCCTAGCAATTGAAAGACCATCAATTATCCTGTTCTAACAGCTTGTTGCGAATACGTTCAAACAATTCTCCACCTGCGGGAGCTGCAGAAATTAAACTCCGCAACCGGTCATGCTGCGTATTTCTAACCGAGATAAATAGCATAGCGATTTGGTGCCACAGGTGACTTTGNTCTGCCATAGCAATTAACCACTTATCATCGGGCACTGGGTGGCCGCTGCGATTCATTTCTTCGGCAATTTCCAAAATTATTTCCATCGGCTCTTGCTTGCCAAAAAGATGGATTAACGCCATCCAAGGGTCTTCACCCAGCTCATCTTTTGACAAATTAGATAATAGTAATCCGGCTAGTTTCAAGTCTTCTCTACCATGTCGCTTCCACAACGCAGGAATCAGTTTTGCTAAACGGCGCGGCTTCTCTTTACCGTAAGTTAGCAGCCATGATGCAATGGTTCGAACCTCTGGGTCAGGGCAACCATAGTGAGCAGAAAAGCCACCGTGACTCGCAGTTATGTCAGCACGTGGTTTGGTGATCATTCCAGGGTTGCCTGCTGCATAAGCTCCATTTAGGAACTTTAGCAAACGTCGATTTGACTTCAAAACCTTGGCATTGTTCTGCTCTAGGTACTCATCTAGTTTGATGTTCATTTCTTGGCACCGTCTGCAGATTTCTTACGAACAACGTCGAATAGATCTCCTACTAGGCTTACTGAGTCTCTAAGGGTGCCAAGCATCTTGTCGATAACATTTGGATCTTCGAATTTTTCTCTGACCATTTCACGTAATTCTTCTTCAATTTGACGGTGCTCTTTATCATTTATTTTGAAAATGTCTCTTAGATGAGCCAGTACTCGAAACTCATCTCTGGATAGTGAAGCATTAACGATGGCAATTTCGAAAACCTTGGTGTAGATTTCCCGTGCTTTTTCTAGATCTATTGGCTCGCCGCCTTCAACCTTAACACCGGTCCTCATCGCTTGATAAATTTCAGAAGGTTCATTTTCACTCAAACCCAAAGCGCTGGCTAGTTTAATCACCAAACGCTTTTCTTCTCGCGTAAGCACTTTATCGGCGAGCATCACAGATATAGTACTGTGAAACGCCTCAAGGCTATACGATATAGGTTCCGACACAACACTCCCATGCACTTACTATTATTGAATTCGTTGCTCTATTAAAACCCATAAAATATTGATTATTTGACAAGAGCATTCAATAATGATGGGCGCTGCCNTATATTTGTTCACATCCAATTCATTCACCGACTTTTAGCCGGTGGTTTTGGCTCACAGGGCTTCCCTTGAGCCATTTTGAGTAGTCTGGGGACTAAAAGGAGANATTCAAATGTCAAGAAAACAAAACAACAGAGGTGGCAACCCCTCGAAGAGTAATAAAGCAATGAAGTATATGGTTCGTGCTGACATAAAAGTCAACGGAACCGTACAAAGAAAGGACATCATCGGTGCGATAATGGGTCAAACAGAAGGCCTGCTAGGCGACGAGTTAGAGTTAAGAAAACTCCAACGAACCGCTAGAATCGGACACGTTGATGTAGAAATGGAAAACAAAGGCGGCAAGGTTCATGGNATGATCATGATTCCAAGCAGCCTAGACAATGTAGAGACTGCAATTATCGCATCTTCATTGGAAACTATCGATAGAATCGGTCCATGTACCGCTAAAATAACTGTCAAGGAAATTCAAGATATTAGAGCAACTAANCGAACCAGTGTCGTAGATCGTGCTAAGGAACTGTTGCTGGAATTAGTCAATTCTGGCGAAGCAGCATCAAAGACTGTAATTGAGGAAGTAAGGTCGGTCTTAACTGTCGGCACAGCAAAGCAATTCCACGGCCTGACNTGTGGTCCAAATATTGAATCATCATCATCACTAATAGTAGTTGAAGGTAGAAATGATGTTAGAAACCTGCTTAATTGCGGAGTTAAAAATGCAATATCAGCCGACGGGGCAGGGTCCATAAAACAAGAGTTAATNGATTTGGCAAATGGTAAAGAAACCGTAGTGCTGGCAATCGATGGCGACCGCGGCGGCGAAATGCTGTTTAGCCAACTTAATGAAATGATGAAAGTCGACTTCGTCGCTCAGGCACCAGTTGGCCAAGAGTGGGAATTATTACCACAAAAGACTGTAACTAAGTGCTTGTCAATGAAGGTTGAAGCAGCTAAATTTGCTCGACAAATCAAAAAGCAAGAAGACAAGGATGACAAAAAGGCTGGAGTTGAAGATAAGAACTGGGCTGAAGGTATGGAAGATACTTTTGAGAGTAAAAGTGCNCCAGATGAAGTCAAAGAATTNTTCACTCACCTTGATGACCTNGANGCAAGAAAAGCNGTTTTCGTTATGATGGATGGCACAGTTTCAGAACCTGTTGGNGCTAAAGATTTGGCCAACGCAGCAAATGAAGCTGATGGAGCAATAGCTATCGTGTACAACGGTACTATTAGTGATAAAACACTAGACATTGCATCAGAAGCGGCTATTGAGACAGTAGTTGGCACCAAAGCAGGCAAAGGCTACGGTGATCGAGATGATGTCAAATCGTGGCTTGCAGAAGTCCATCGATAAGTATCAATCTAACGCGCATATAATCAATTGAACCCGCTTTGGCGGTAATATGAGCGATGCACCCGAGGCGTGGCCAGACGACGACCAAGACCCATTTGCGATGTCAGATGAACCGCCAGAAGAACAGGATGAAACTCCTGTAATGGAGCAAATTCAACCTACAACAAGTGATGAAATAGAGGAGCACTCACCTGTCGAGGAACAGCCTGTGGCCATAGAACAGTGGACATTACCAGTTAGAGTCGCTCCAGTAATGGCAATTTCAGGTGAAGAGGTTAAAGAATTTCCACTCAACGAATCAATTGACGGTAGACGGAATACGTCGCTAATTATTAGTGATAATTTAATTAGAATAATTCAGGTTACTTACGATGATGACGGACAACGTAGATTAAACGTCAAAACAGTACTGAAAAATGAATTAACCGGATTCACACATAGCCACAATGAGTTAATGCACAATCATCAATGGATGTGGATTTCCGCTATTTTTGGAGGATTAGTGGCTACATTCATTCCGTTCTTAGGGTTCTTTGGTCAACTTATTTTAGCCGGCGGCCTAATTGGGTGGGCATATATGCATCTTGAAATCCACACTTTGGAGTTCTCAACTAGCGGATCAAAGCATAGGGTTCATTTTACCGGCTACGGCTCTAATCGTCCAATGTTTAGAGCGAGTATGGCTTTGATTGGTCCTACAATTGCTAAGTATATGGAGTCCGGAGAATTCGATACCCAATCAATCACCACATTGCATGATTCATTAGCCAAACCAGTTGTACAAGAGATGCCCACTATAGTGATGGCTGATGATGGTACATTGGAAGCCTTACCTAGCCAGAGTGGCCAAACCGCTAAACTCTCCGCACTCCCTCAACCTCCAATGCCTTCACCTGAAACTCAAACACCTCTTGCACCGCCAGCACCACCCACCAACATTCCACAACCAGTAGCAATGCAGATTCCTGAGCCACCCGTAATGGCCGGGCCACCAGCATCAACTCCGCCCCAACCGCTAACCGCGCCACCACCACCCCCTGCTGTGACAACCGCACCGCCACCACCACCGTTGCCGCCACCATTACCGCCCGCAACAATGCCTCCGCCGTTGCCTATGGGCGGTATGATGCCACCTATGCCAATGGATATGGGTGAAGTGCCATTAGACGCACCAATGCCAGCAGCACCAGAAATAAACGTTCCAGCAGCACCGGTTGAGGATTCACTTTCTGACGATGAAAAGAATGAGTTACTCGAAGAATTGAAGTAATCAATTTGCCGAAACGACCACTCCACTAGCAGATTGTAGATTTAACACGTCAACCAGTATCTTGACTTCAGCTTCTAATTCCACGATATCATTGAACGCAGGTAACGATTTTTCGTCTTTTTCTAGCGGTACCTTGAATCCAGGCCCTGGTATTCGTTGCAATGCTTTACCAAGCACTAACGAATCCTCAATTAGACTACCCTTAGCAGCTTTATGCCGAGCCTCTAAACGCATTTTGACCCAGTTTTGGTATTTCTTTAGATTAGCAGCAATTTTCATAATTAGCCATTGGCGTTTTTCATCGTGTTCATTACCCTGGGGCAGTAATCGCAAAACTAATCTCAATATGCGGTCAAAACGAACATCCCTCGGCTCATTACCGACATGTTTTGCTAGACTTTTCCGTATCGAGTCAATTTGCTGATCAGCGGAACTAATCTCTTCAAAAGACTCACTTATGCCAATTTTATTCATGAAAATATGTAAATGCTCTAATGAACTTAATTCGACATTACCGGTTTTTTGCACCACTTGTTTGGTTTCAGGAGCCTTCCCATCAACCCATGCTTCATTATAATCAGGCGTTGAGAGATCATCTCCAACAAATTTACCCTGTTTGTCTCTTGCTCGTTTTGGAACTTCTTTTTCCTCTTGCCTTGCCAACTCCAGTGCCTCTTGCTTTTCGCGCCATCCGCTCCAACGAGTTGCGGACCGATTTTCATCTTCCCAAAATTCGTTATCTGTCAAACCATCCTCGCGAATGATATCATCCTCGCGAATCTGTACTTCGCTCTCCCTTTGTGGGGGTTTCACCGGAGCAACCTCTGGCTTTTCTTCTGTGACTTCAGTATCTATCTTTGTGGATTCTTCCATGGCATCAAGCATAGCCTCATGAGCTTCTTCAAGAGAATCAGCGGGTTCAATAACTTGTTCAGGAACCGGTATCAATGTCTTTCTAATCGGCGCGGGAGACCAAGCCGTGAACCGAAACTCTTCGTCCTCAACAGGCGATTTTGCTAATTCCACCATCATTTTAGGAATTTGTTCGGCAATAGCGGCGAGTCTGAGTGGATTCTGCAATTCTTCTTGTATCTGCAATGCTAAACTGACATTTCTATTCCACGGCATAGCCGATAGTCTTCTGCGTAGTGAAGCATGCTGCGCCATAGCCGGCCTAATATTAGCCAACATTTTGGCCACCATCATCGGGTTTGTATCAAACATTTCGTTAAGTTCATTGACATACCAACCAGCACTTTGAAACAGATTTAATTCATGGGCGATTTTAGTTTTAATTCGCTCACCAATTTCCCCCCCAACCACTGAATTTCCAGTGCTAGTGAAATCTGTAGTTGACCCATATTGCCTTGCTTGAGCAACAAATCCTTCGAAATCTGCGAGATTGAAGGTGCTTGACATGGTATTTTCTGAGGCTTTGCCTTGACCAATCAATTCAAGTAAATCGCGCTCTAACAGTTTCCGATGCCTTGCACCTCTGGTGATAAGTCGAGCAATCATCGCTTCAGTATCTGTGATTACGTCTTCACCGGCCTCAACTTCTTTCAACAAATTTATGCGTTTTTCGACTTCTGTTTTACCACTGTAAGAAATATCGATTTCAAGTAGTCTGTTGACGCAATCTATTCGCTTATTCCAAATAATTTCATCTTGTCGAATAATCGCTAATGTACTAAACGGGTCGCTGCCAATTCGAGATCCCCAATCATCCATTACTAGGCCGAGAACTTGATACTTTTCGATAATTGAATAACATTGTAGTTCAGCATCTTTCCACTGTAAATCTAACCGATCAACAATCTCTGTTAATGCTTCAGTGTGTTCGAGGTAACCAATATATTGCCTNGCGTCTTGAACGTCATTAATTCGTTGTTCAAAGAACTNAAAACGAGCAACTAAGGCTAGATGTTCTTCGATCTCTATGGTTAATTCAGGCAAATTAATCTCCCATCCAAATAAATCCTTAGCCACAATGCTGGCAGCAGGGAAATTAATCCCAGCATCAATCCAATTAGAGATCTCGATATTCAANTGGTATAACCTANTTTTCAAATCACTCCCCATCGACGATATTTGTTTAGACAATTCGGCTAAGTCTTCTTCACTATTGCCGCCTAACAATAGCTTTCTTTCCGCTTCATATTTATCCGCTAGTTGGTCATCAAATTCGGCAATTTCATCGATAATTTGTAACCTTATCATCTCATGAAAATTGTGTAACCGTTGCTGCTGCGCGATTTCTTGTAATGCGTCAACGAGATTCATTTGATCAATGCTGTCTACATTGTGCCCCGCCTCTCGCAGTGCTTGTGCAGCCGAGTAAATAGTCCGCTTTTGGCGCGCTTCATTTTGTTCAACTTCTGATAATTGAGCATCAATTTCGGTAAATGAATGCGGATCGTTCATTAGCGGAATAATTAGATTCAATTGGATTTTTGAAGACTCATCAAGCGCATCACAGCGCGCCAAGATGAGTGACCGTTCTTCACCCATCATTACCGATTCCCAATCGCCTCGATTATTGTTTAACACTAATTCCCAACGNCGGTTANTCTTCGCCCATTGTTCGTATCGTTCATTGATATCAGGGAAGTCCATCGGATTNGTCAAAGCTTCAATCCATTCNCCAAACAGTCCTTTGGATAGGTCTAATCTCTCTAGCCAATTTTGACTCATTCTTTCAATTAATGATTTACTGGCTTGAATAAAATACTCAACCCGCATTAATGCTTCAGTTGCCGTAGAAGAATTAGTTTCGAGGTATTGGCTGATTTCAGCAGTATCCCAACCATCATCAGACCATTCAGAGACATGATTGTTGAACCAATTTGGATTGGCCCCAGTCATATTTTCCTCTTCCATAGACAGACCTATTTGTCCGTGAGCAATGATAGTCTTTCAATGTGAGCGATGATTAGGTTGCTAATTGGCGTTTTCATGAGATTTTTTACCCCTCGGCGTTTATTTTGGGGGTCGAAAAAGCCAGTAAAGAGATTCATTCTAGCCAAAGGGCATAAAGGCTCAAACCAGATTCGATTCGCATGGAACCAATTACTGCCTTGTTTGGGATTGCCTGTCTTGGTGCAGGTGGAGGCGTTGGATACTGGCTGAAACAAAACCACGAGAAGATGGAAAAACTATCTGATTTTAACATATTATTACAAGAATCACAAAGCGCCCATTTCACGCATTTGAATACCCAAGTAGCCGACGTAAATAACCGACTTTCAACTCTAAACGGTATGGTTGATGCGCTACGCGCTACCAATCCTGAGTTGGATGGGGCGCTTAAGGCATACAGCACACTAGCCCACCTTGAACAACTCGGCGAAATGGGTGATTCACTAGATGATGTCGAGCCGTTTGCCAATGCACTTGCNGCTTTGGAGACACTGATCTCTCCAATCTCGGTTGAAAGTATAGTTGGCGCAAACGATNTGTTGACTCAAACCAGTTGCAATATGGTGATGCAATTAATCGAAATTTTCGACGCTCACAACATGGATGTCAGTAAAATTGGTCTTAAACCAGTTGCGGCTCACAAACTAGGCCACGCATCCTTGAGTCTGAGAAGATATGACTGGGCAGAAACCTGTTTTGGTATTGCTTATGCGTCTTCACCAGGCAATGCTAATGTCTTAGAGGCGCTTGAATACATTGCCATCGAGAAAGGTGATGAAGTACTGCGCAGACATTGGCTTGAAGCAAGAATGACGGTTAATCCTGACAATCCAGACCTGCTAAGAGCGCATGCTCACTTACTGGCTAAGATGGGNGATATNGAGGCNGANAGAGANGTACTTCGACTTGANGCNCTAGGCCTTGATACTCCAGCAGANCGNTCNCTNTTGTCTGGCCTAAGGGCNAGAGCNGGTTCNCGNTCAGAAGCCTTAGAATCNATCGAACAAGCNCTTGCTGAAGACCCNACACAATCCAAGGATTGGCTATCNTATGCCAACCTNTTGCACCAAGGNGGGGAAATGAGTAGAGCCCTTGATGCNGCNGATAAGTGCTTAGAANTAGACCGNCAAANCGGCGGNGCNTGGGCACTTANTGCNACAATNNTAGCACCTAAACAAAATCGTNTNAAAGAAGCNCTCAAGGCTGCNGTNCANGCAGTTGCTNTNGANGCAGGGGGCGTAGATTTGATTTTACTAAAGGCCGATCTACTACTTGCAGAAGGCTCAGCAACCGCAGCTGAAGAATCGTTAACCAAGGCGCTTGAAAAGGATATGATGAATGGAGAATTACGGGCAAGGATTGCCACTAGGCATCTATTAGATGGCCGGCCAGACGATGCTCAAAGGTTGCTTGATGAAACCCCGGTTGGAATCGACCATGCACTATTACACGTAGTCGAAGGAAGACTACACTTAGTCAATGCCGACAAAGAAAGAGACGGGACAGGAGAGACAGATGCGACTCTGCTATCGGTGGCAATTTCTGCCTTTGAAGGGGCACTAAAACTGAATAGAGAACTAGGCGTTGCTTGGCTTGGAATGGCCCGAACTAACAGATTATTGCGTAATTTAGATGCAGCCGAAGAAGCTCTAACACGGGCTCGTAGATTACTAGTTGAAGACGACCCTTCAGCAGCAGCAGAGGCAGCACTTCTAGCACTTGACCAAGGCGATATTACTGCCGCAGCCAACCTAATTGATGTTGCAGATATTCACGGCGATAGTGCAGTAATCTCTTACGTAAGAGGCAATATTGAGGCTAGAACTGGACATCTTGACCGAGCGCTCGAATACTATGGCAAAACTTTGAAAATCGATCACGCCCACATCAGAGCCCGACTTAACAGATGCAGTATTTACATGGCTATTGATGAAGGTAGAAAAGCGCTTGACGATGCCGAAATACTGCTTGATTTAGCCCCGAATTTCATTCTTGCTAGATTCCGTAAAGCTGAGGCTGGCATGATGCTAGGCGAGTGGTCCAAGGCTCGAGAAGACCTTGATATTGTTCTGGAAAGAGCCCCACATCATCACCAAGCCATGACTCAACTCGCTGCCTGTTTCATTGCATTAGGCAGACCTGAGCGTGCGGAAGCACCGCTTAATGATGCACTAAGAATTGCGCCAA
>PBTA01000042.1 GCA_002726395.1 Methanobacteriota archaeon
TTCTATAGCGTTATATACTCAAAAGCATAACGCGTAATGTATCCTTTTATTTTCATTGTCGCAAGAAATAGCGTTATTTTTACTTCTATTTTAAATTAGAGACGGAAATCCTTCAATCTATTTAAAAACATAGCCATTATTAATAATGGGTTTCTATAGGGATAACCGGGCAGGTCCCTATGATTAATACTTGCAAGAATATCAAACCGGTCTGAAATACCATTAATTTTTTCCGTGATGAGAATTCCAGCTAACCCAGTTAATGCTAGACCGTGACCAGAAAAACCTTGCGCGATATATATATTGGGTTGACGCCATACAATTTCAGGTAGCTGATTTCTGGTTGCGGCGATTAAACCGTTCCAAACAAATTCCAGATCGAAGTCGTTAAGCTGCGGAAATAGCTTTGATATGCGGTTCCGTATTAAACTTTTTTTATTTTTTGGTTCTCTGCCGAGGTAATCCGCACCCGCTCCAAATAATAATCGCTTATCGTCTGTAACCCTAAAATAATCTAATATGTTATTACAATCGGCTATGGGAATGCCTCCTGGTAAGACACTGTTAATTTGTTCTGGTGAAAGTGGCGTAGTAACGCCTACGGTGCTGGTAACACGGATAATTTTTCTTTGTAATGTGTCTTCTAAACCTCTCAAATAAGCATTTCCGGCAATAATCAACGTTTTGGCTTTTACAGAACCATGAGCAGTTTTTATTGTAATTGTATCTCCACCTGATATTTGGATTGCTTTACTGTTTTCGAAAAACTGAACGCCAATATTCTTAGCTGCCTCAGTTAATCCATGTAGATACTTCAAACTATGAAATTGGCCGCTCCCATAGTCTAATAATCCACCCACGTAACTCTCTGTCTTAACCCATTTTTTTATGGTGTTTTGATCAAGCACCGATGTTGCTTCGTAATTAAAAGTATTCTTAAGTTTCTCGCTGATACGTTCGAGACGTTTAAAATGTGAGTTCTTTGTAGCCGCAAAAATATATCCAGATTGTCGTGCGCAAGATATTTGGTGCAAACTAATACGACGGTCTATCTCTTCAATCGCCTCTCGGGCCATTGACCAAAGTAACGCAGACTTGTCTTGCCCTACCGTTTTAATCATAGTTTCGATATCACAACTGTAGCCCTGAACAATCTGACCTCCATTTCGTCCAGATGCTCCTGAACCAATGCGCATTCCCTCGACAAGAGTTACTGCATGACCGGTTTCCGCAAGGTTTAATGCGCTTGAAATACCTGTTAATCCTCCCCCAATAATACAAATATCCGTTTTTTCTTCTCCTATTAATTTGGGAAATATTGGAGATGAGTTAGAACTTGCATGATAATATGTTCCATTGAATTTTGGGTGTTTAAATTGATCAAAAATAATTGGATTCATTTATCAATTCTTCTTGGGGTTTGGGGGTTTCGTTATTTCGGTTTGTATTAGAGATAAGAAACATTTTTCAGTTTGTGCTTTTCGTTTTCGAATATCATTTGTCTCTTATATAGATAACGCGTAATTTGAATGGGAAACACATATTTATGCTGCCTATTGTCACTATTATTTTGGAGGATGCGCTTTGAGCGATTTTGATATGGTTATCCGCGGGGGCACTGTTGTAAATGCTGCAGAAATTTCGAAATGCGATGTTGGTATAAAAGATGGTCGGATCGTTGCCCTAGGCGAAAAGCTAGATGCTGGTGCTGAAGAAATAGATGCCACTGGAAAATATGTCATGCCTGGAGGGATAGATAGTCATTGTCATATCGATCAAAGATCCAGTGGCGGTGGCCGCAATTCAGAAACCTTTGAAAGCGGAACAAGATCGGCAGCCTGTGGCGGTACAACGACTATTATTTGTTTTGCTGCTCAAGAAAAAGGGGAATTATTGACACCCGTTGTCGAAGAATATCATGATAAGGCAAAGCAATCGTGCATAGACTATTCTTTTCACCTAATAATAAGCGATCCGAGTGATGAGGTTATGCATGAGGAGGTTCCAAAACTCATAAAAGCTGGGCATAGATCGCTCAAATTGTTTATGACCTATCCTNGAAATAGACTAAATGATGCCGAAATTCTTCGTGTTCTNGAGGTTGCTAAACTTAATCAAGCTTTGGTATGCGTTCATGCGGAAAATCATGACGCCATAATGTATATGACAGAGAAATTGTTAGCGGCAGATAANAATAGTACGAAACACCACGCATGGGCTAAACCACCATTGGTCGAACGTGAAGCCACTCATAGAATGATAATGTTAGCAGAACTACTAGATGTTCCAATTCAAATTTTTCATGTTAGTTGTGAGGAAGCGGCTGAAGAAATACGGAGAGCTCAGGAACGAGGTCTTAAAATATTTTCCGAAACGTGCCCGCAATATTTTGTTCTCACAGCNCGGGATCTGGATCGTGACCAGCGTGAGGGTGCAAAATTTGTTTGTTCTCCAGCTCCAAGAACGGAAGGGGATCAAGAAGCGGTATGGAACCATGTAAAGCTTGGAACGATTGGCAATGTAACATCGGACCATGCGCCATATAATATTGACGAATTNGAAGGTAAGTTTTGGGCTGGGGATAATGCACCATTTAGTCAGATAGCCAATGGTGTTCCGGGCTTGGAGACCCGCATGCCAATTACGTTTTCAGAGGGTGTTTCAAAAGGGAGAATAGATCTGCAAACGTTTGTAGCGCAGACATCGACAAATGCTGCTCGCTTATTTGGACTCTACCCAAAGAAAGGTACGATTTCTGTTGGTGCGGATGCTGATATATGTATTTGGGATGCTGAAAAAGAAGTGACGATCACTCAAGATATTCTGCACCACGATACAGATTANACGCCGTACGAAGGATTGCAGGTANAAGGTTGGCCGGCAGCTACAATCAGCAGAGGAAAACTAGTTTGGAATAACGGAGNGGAGACATGTGAGCCGGGTTGGGGAAAATTTCTCGCTAGGGACCCTTACGATTATATAAAACCNCGTGGTNTTCTTCCAACTCCTTTTGATCCAGTATTTATGACAACAGATGATGAGGTTTAATCATAAATAAAAATATTGATTTAGATTTCTAGAATAAAATGTTTAGGTAACAGTTCACCGAATTAAACAGTGAGAAATGGAATTATTATGAGCCGCATCGTAAACCTAGGGGCCGCGCAAATGGGTCCAATAGCACCTGATGAAACACGCGAGAGTTGTGTGAAACGGCTAATAGATATGATCAAACAAGCAAGCTCGCACGGGTGCCAGTTTGTAGTTTTTCCAGAGTTGGCATTGACCACATTCTTTCCTCGCTACTATGAGGAAGATATCACGAAAATGGATCATTGGTATGAAACTGAAATGCCTAACAATGCTACAAGACCGCTTTTTGAAGCAGCGGCTGAGGCAGGCATAGGTTTTTATCTTGGATACGCTGAGCTGACGCCTGAGGGTAGGAGATTTAATACAGCAATCTTAGTTGATGGAAATGGTAAAATTAACGGTAAATACAGAAAGGTTCACCTCCCGGGGCATTCAGAGTATGAGCCCCAAAGACCATTTCAACATCTAGAAAAGCGTTACTTTGAACCTGGCGATCTGGGTTTTGGGGTCTGGAGACAGAATGAAAGCATTATCGGCATGGCTATTTGTAACGACCGCCGATGGGCGGAAACATATAGGGTCATGAGTTTGAAAGGCGCAGAAATTGTCGTATTAGGTTACAATACGCCTGATTTAAATACATCTGGGAAAGAACAAAATCATCTTAGAATGTTTCATAACCATCTTACGCTTCAAAGCAACGCTTATATGAATGGTTGTTGGGTGATTGGAACAGCTAAAGCTGGAGTTGAAGATGGCTGTATGCTCATTGGAGGGTCCTGTATCGTGCAACCATCTGGTGAGATAGTCTCGCAAGCAGCAACGTTAGAGGACGAGTTAGTAACCTTTGCTGCTGATATAGATCTTTGTAACATGCCCAAAGAGACAATTTTCAATTTTGCACGACATAGAAGAGTCGAACATTACACCAATATAACTAGTCAGACAGGCGCGGAGTTGCCTGACTATCTAAAACAATAAGAAAAATTGTAAAAGACAAAGTTTAGATAATATCTAATCAATCCGGTCTGTCCATTTGGAAAAGTTCTGTGACAGTCGAATAATCCATATATCCAAGACGCGACACTGGTTGGTATAGCGTGACATCAACTAGACCGTCTCTAATTATTTTTGGATCAACGTGAATACCAACGACTTCTCCAAAAATAACCCAGTTTTCTCGGCCCTCACGCCAACAAGGCATCTGAACGCTTTGCATATACTTGCACTCTAAATGAACAGGTGCATTTTTCACCCTTAGGGGTTTTACTAATTTTGACGCCTCACCCTCTAGACCAGCGTTTGGCATTTCATCTTCACCGTATGGTAGATGGATAGATGTTTGGTTCATAGCTTCCCGTTGATCGTGACCGACTATTGAACACACAAATTCGCCGGTTTGTTCCGCGTTGAGTTGACTGTCTTTTTTTCCTTTTCCATCCATTCTGCCCCCCGACGCAAACATAACGCATGGTGGATCGGCCGAAACCGCATTAAAAAAACTATATGGAGCAAGATTACTTTGTCCGTGTTCATTGATGGTGG
Source organism: Methanobacteriota archaeon (assembly GCA_002726395.1). GTDB lineage: Archaea > Thermoplasmatota > Poseidoniia > Poseidoniales > Poseidoniaceae > MGIIa-L1. The sequence goes on from PBTA01000042.1 coordinate 4,639, forward strand.
ATATCCATCCAATTGGCCTGGGTGAGACAAATGCTTTAAATGGGTCGTGCTTAAATCCATTTTCTCTATGAGAACCAGGTTTATAAAACATCCTATAATTCCTCTATTTTGCTTAAATATGAGTTGGCGTGATTATTCTTTGGGGCCGCGAATTACGCAGCCAAAATATTGTTATAAATTAAAAATCCATGGCAAGGTAGGAGCTTAAAGCTCCCTCTATGACATCTCTTTCCACATCTTTTACAATAAACACGAGACGAGAGCGTTGGTCTGAGTTTGGCCACGCATCTATTTTTGCTGGTGGATGAAACATATGTTGGACGGCGTGTACAACAACGGGTTGATCATCTATTTCTTCTACATTAATCAGCCCTTTAATTCTTAGAATATTGGCGCCATGAGTTTGGGCTAACATATCCAAGGAACCAGCTATTTTTCCCCACTTCAATGGGTCGTCAAAGTAAATTGAAAAGCTTTTTATATGATCATCATGTCTATTAACGTCATGGTGATGGTGGTGGTGATCATGATCATGTTTCGGAATATGTCCCTCTGTATCCATATACGCTTCTTCTTTTAACCACCGTGCAACATCCGCTGTTTTGGTAAGTGGATTATATAATCCAGCATCGAATAATTTAAGTGGATCTATTTCGCCGTGCGCACATTCTATAATTGGGGCGGCTGGATTAATCGTTGTTAAACGTTCTTTAACTTTTGCAATATCTTCTGGTTCTGTGACATCAACTTTTGATAGAACTATCCGATCTGCAACCGCAGCTTGTTTTACAGACTCAAATTGTTGGTCAAATTGTTTCATTCCGTGATGTGCATCAACTACGGTGACGACACCATCAAGTCGGTATCTTGATATCAGAAATTGATCAGACATCATAGTGTGCAGTATTGGAGCTGGATCGGCTAATCCAGTTGTTTCCACGATCAATCGGTTGAATTCAGGTATTTGACCGTCCTGTTGTTGAACATGTAAGCGATGCATTGTTTCCACAAGGTCACCCCTGACTGTGCAACATAAACAGCCGTTATTTAACAGTATTGTATCTTCATTAGATTTAACCACCAATGCATCATCAATACCTACTTCGCCAAATTCGTTGATGATCACGGCGACTTTATCCATATTCTCGGCCTGCATTAATTTTGAAAGTAAAGTGGTTTTCCCACTGCCTAGAAAGCCGGTTAAAATTGAAACTGGTACCCGATCCTGTGTCGTGCTATCCGTCACGCTTTACTACCTCGCCATAAATGTTTATTCGATGAGACAAACCCTCATTTAAATATAAACGTTTTGTGTCTACGTTAATATCGTTTTGTTGTGCAATAATAAATAGTTATGAAATGAGTGCCGTTTTGGGAAATTGTCGGACTTTAGATCCCAATAATAAAACTTTGAAATCATCCTTAAAGAAATTCGATATAGTCCTATCCATAACATTCAACCCACCAGTAAAACTTCCAAATGCGGGCAAGATTACTCTCCTCTCATCACTTATAAAACACCGAGCAGAAAAACTTTTTCTGTTTAACTTTATTCTCGCTTTTGGATGGTAATGTCCACTTACTTCGCCATCTGGAAAAGCTTGTTTTGCTTCGTGTCTAAAAGTTAGTGGAGGATCAAAATAATCATTAACATTAATTCCTCCGAGCGATGGTGCTCCCGATGGATCATGATTCCCCTGGATCCACAACCATTCATATCTATTGGTTAAATTTAAAATTCTTTCTGTTTGTTCTTCAGAAATACGTTCCATCCAGGTCTCATCATGGAAACTATCACCAAGGCTTATTACACGCGATGGTTTGAAACAGTTTATTACTTTTTCGACGCGATTTAACGTATCAAGAGTGTCATAGGGTGGAAGAGGGATATTTTGTTTGGCGAACCAAGAACCTTTTTCTAGATGAAGATCGGAGAATACTAACGTCTTTTTTTCGGGCCAGAATAATGCTCCGGAGATGTCGGCGATAACCCTCGTGCTGCTCAGATAAAATTCAAACATTTAGCACAAACACCTGGGGTTGAATGAGTTAATCATTACATTTCCATTCCTTCAGAAATAAGAGATGCTTCGGCATCGTCCAGGAGCGCTTCCATTCCTGATCCCTTAATGTTCTCCCGTCCAATCTCTAACAAAATTGGAACAGCAAGAGGCGATACCTTTTTTAAATATTTAATGTTTATATTAGTCTTAATTCTTTTTAAAAGGTTTCCAAGTCGATGAATGTCTGTAAACCCTCTTGCCGCATCGACCCGGGTCGCGCGCAATAAGATATGGTTAGGGTCATGTTTCCTAAGGACATCATAAATCAGATCGGAGCTAAAAGTTACCTGTTTNCCCGTTTTCTTATGCCCNGGTAACCGGCGATCTATTAAACCTGCAATTACAGCTACGTCGCGAAATGTTCGTTTTAAAACTGTAGACTCCGCCATCCAGTTTTCTAAGTCATCACCGAGCATATCTTCATCAAACAAATCGTCTATATTCGATGGNTCCTTCAAACTCCAAATAGCTATGGCATAATCGGTCGCAACAAAACCGAGTGGTTGGGTTCCGGACCTTTCCATGCGTCTCGTCAAAAGCATACCAAGCGTTTGATGTGCATTTCTACCTTCAAAGCAGTATGCCACTAGATAAAATAGTTTCCTTCGTTGAAATAGCTCTACCAAGAGCTCATCACTTTTGGGTAAGGTAGATAATTTNTCNTGCCTTTCGAGCCATTCTCTAACCGGTGCTGCTAAGTTCCGCCAGCTTGATGGGTTTTGTAGTAATTTCCTAACTCCTTCGGCCAGATTGCTTGATAGAGGCAGCCGCCCACCAATATATGAAGGCACCTTTGGCGTCTCTCCGCGACCTGGGGTGACTTCAATTGTGGTTTCCCGAATACCTTCAAATCTNAAAAGCCGCCCGGCAAATATGAATGTATCACCGGGAACAAGTCCTTGCGCGAAATATTCTTCGACTTCCCCTAAAAACCGGCCTCGTTGCATTTTTACTTTTAAAGTTGTTGACTCTACAATAGTGCCAACATTCATTCGGTANCTTCGAGCAGTTGACGCATCTGCTATTCTATAGAGACCATTTTCGTCCAGTTCTACACGACGATAGCGGTCGTATGTCTTCAGAGCGTAACCTCCGTCACAGATAAAGTCGATAACCGAATTGAAGTCGCCTGAACTGAGGTTTTTATAAGCAGATGNGTTACGAATTTCGTTAAATAGATCTTGTTTGTCGAACGGTCCTGAGCACGCTATCCCTTGTAGATGTTGAGCCAGAACGTCAAGACTGCCTTTTTTCAAAAGTTCACCATCCAAATTTTCATCCAGAACAGAGTCGAAGGCGGCTTGACACTCAAGCACTTCAAACCTGTTTGCCGGTACTAAGATTGCCATACTGGGTTCATCTAAGCGGTGGTTTGACCGTCCTATTCGCTGTAACAAGCGCGAGGCGCCTTTGGGTGCCCCTATTTGAATGACTAAATCTACCGCCGCCCAATCAATACCAAGATCTAATGAGGAGGTCGCTACTACTGCCTTCAAAGTACCCGCTACCATTGCATTTTCCACCATTCTTCTCTGCTCCACTGACAGAGAACCGTGGTGTAAAGCAATCGCTAAATTATCTTCGTTTACTCTCCATAAGGCTTGAAAAAATAATTCCGCTTGGGCNCGTGTGTTCACAAAAATAAGGCTTGTTTTATGATTTTGTATAGCTTCATAGACTTCAGCTACGGCATAAATTCCCATATGACCGGACCAGGGCAGCCGAGAATTTCCAATTAATATTTGGATCATAGGCTTTTTTGTTGGCTGAGCTTGAATAATTTGGACGGTTTTGATTTTTTGACCACATGATAAATATTCTGCCATCTCTTCTGGATATGGGATTGTTGCAGACAGGCCNACCCGCCGAGCCTTTGGTGCCCATTTATTAAGTCGTGCTAATGCAAGGGATAGCAAATCTCCNCTTTTTGTAGGAGCTAATGCATGAAGTTCATCTATTATTACGCATCTCAATTCCTGGAAAATAGCAGCGCTATCCGGATAGGATATTAATAACGCCAGACTTTCTGGGGTTGTTAAAAGGATATTCGGGGGCGATTTGCGTTGTCGTTGTCGTTTGGATTGAGGCGTGTCCCCTGTCCTTGTTTCNACGGTAATCTTTAGGCCCATTTCAGAAAGTGGGTTTAGCAGGTTTCGGGCAACATCGACTGTTAATGCTTTGAGGGGGGATATATAAATGGTGTGGAGAGAATTTGTGGGATAGGCGTTTAACTCTATAATACTGGGTAAAAATCCAGCTAAAGTTTTACCGCCTCCTGTCGGTGCGANTAAAAGGCTTGATGATCCAGACGCTCCGCTCTGGATCATCTTAATTTGATGATCGTGAAGTTTCCAACCTTTTGTTTTAAACCAATTATCTATAAAAGTTTGTGGCATAAAGTAGAATACAATTTGGGAAACACACCTAGTTTATATTAAAGACATTCACAAATTTATGAGGGATACCATGATGGNTTGCGTTTTTCAGCAAAACTAGCCAGTCCTTCCATTGCCTCATCAGTTTGCCGTTTAGCGGCATGGGAGGAGACGAGTTCTTCAAAATAATCATCGGTGACAAGTAAACCTGCATCTTTTAATGTNGCTTTTTTTGTTTCAGCAGTGGCCACCGGAGCTGCGAGCAATAAGTCTTCAATTATAGGTGCTGCAGTTATATCAAGTTCTCCAGCTGAGCAAACTTGATGGACCAGCCCAATCTCTAGAGCAGTCTGAGCACCAAACCTTTCACAGGTCAAAGCATAGCGTCTCGTATTCCTAGGACCAATTGCCGCGTTGAGTTGCGGTACTATGATGCTTGCTATTACACCCCAACGGGTTTCTGTAATTGAAAATAGAGCATCGTCACTTGCTACCACAATATCACACGATGCTGCTATGCCAGTTCCGCCGCCAAAACATCCACCATGCACTAAAGCGATAGTTGGCTTCATAACCTCTGTTAGACCGCGCATAGCCGATGCGGTTAANCGGGATACATCTAAATTCTCTTGTGGGGAAAGCTTTCCCATTGCTTTGAGCCATTTTAAATCTGCTCCTGCCTGAAAATGTTTTCCATTTCCTCTAATNACAATAATCCTNACTTTATCATCATTCGAGCATGTAACGACTGCATCTATCATGGCTTTTACGAACTCACCATTATANGCGTTATTAACTTCAGGACGATTAAGAGTGATTGTTGCAACACCGCGTTTATCAACCTCTAAAAGAACAACGGAATCAGACATAGGTGCCTCCCTTGAGATGTATCGATTGTCTTCGATAGANTTTTNAACCTCGAACACATGAATAGTGTAAGAAATAAGACTTAATGCGCCCAAAGTGAATAGGTATAAGAGAACAGAATGCGATAATTTATAATTTTTTCAACTGGCGCACCAGTACGCGCATCGATATTATCCATATGACGCACTACAAAACAGATGACTGAAAAAAAATGCAAATAGAACGCCGGGTCCGGGAAATTCTAGATTCTGAAGCTGAAGCGATAAAAGCGGTCTCGATAAACGCTTCATATGCCAAGGCAGTTGAGTTTATTGAAAACTGTAAAGGTAAGATTATTACTACTGGTATGGGGAAAGCTGGTTTTGTGGCACATAAATTTGCTGCAATATTAAGCTCGACAGCCACGCCCGCTGTTTTTATTCATCCCGCGGAGGCAGCGCATGGAGATCTTGGAACACTTGCACCAGGTGATTGTATTGTTGCCTTTTCAACGAGTGGGAAGACGCGTGAAGTAATAGAGTTTATTCAATTGAGCCGGCGTATGAATATCGGATCTGTTATTGGAATAACTTCGCATACGGATTCCGGGTTAAGGGAATTATCAGACGTCACTATTAATATGGGCGTAATAAAAGAGCCGTGTCCGTTAGGTATGACACCAACGGCGAGTATGGCCGTAATGGCTGCAATTGGCGATGCCCTAGCGCTTGTACTAATGGAAAAAAAATCGGTGACCCGTGAAGAGTATGGAATGAGACATCATGGGGGATATCTAGGTAAAAAAGCACGAATTGTTGACTGAGTGGAACTAGCCGATTGATTGGGAAAAAACCAGAAGAATGGCTAAAAGTTACGAAAAATGGTCTTTTTGTTATACCAGGAAACTTTTTTGTAGATCCTAATGCCGCCAGCAGTATGGCTGTGATAACCCATGCTCATGCCGATCACGCGCGTTCGGGACATAAAAGAGTTATCAGTACGCCTGAAACATTAGCAATAATGAAAGTACGTTT
>PBTA01000043.1 GCA_002726395.1 Methanobacteriota archaeon
AAATCTTGCTGCTCGGTCTGTTTGGCTGTACGGTATTAGCGGCTTTACGTAACTTTTTGCCTGCAGCTAACAACCCCAACAAACGTAATATTTCCTTGCTTTTATCTGGGGCAATAATTGCAGTTGGCATTTATCGGTTAATTTTGATGCCCACCTCCCTGTTTAATTTCTGGCTTTGTGCTTGGATGATTATTCCCGGGCTTATCGCATTATTTTGGTTATCAAATCAGGCAGTATCGGTCTGGGCAACCCGTGAATTGTCAATTTCTGCGGTTGAATATGGGCTTTCAAGAAACTTCGAATTAAACAAGAAATACCAAAAAATCGGCTCTCATGCTACGCTATTACACTTTTCAGTAATCACTTTAATTCCAATAATTTGGATATTTGATATTGCCTTATCTCCGGGGAATGCGCTTGGTGGTGAAATTGGAGATTCCTTTAGCGGTGAGCACTTTTCCAAGATACTTGAAGGAGACTCCTTTTGGATTTGGTTTAGAAATTCCCTAATTGTTTCAATCGGTACAAGTTTACTTGGATTAGTAATCGCAATCCCTGCTGGATATGCGTTTAGTAGATACAAATTCACCGGGCGAGATATTTCTATGTTCGCGTTCTTATTAGTGCAAATGTTCCCTGGAATAATTATCTTAGTGCCTTATTTCTTGGTTATGAAAACCCTAGGTTTGCTTAATTCTCATCTAGGACTAATTCTTGCTTATTGTGTAACAGCATTACCATTGTGCGTTTGGATGTTGAAAGGCTTCTTTGATACCGTGCCGCGTGAACTTGAAGAAGCAGCCACTTTAGACGGTTGTAACCAATTCCAAGTTTTCACCAAAGTCGTGCTACCATTATCGATGCCAGCCGTGGCAGTAACTGCTCTGTTTAGTTTCCTTGCTGCTTGGAATGAATTCCTCCTCGCACTGACCTTCAATACCTCCAATGACATGTATACATTACCGGTCGGCCTTGCTTCATTAATTTCCTCAACCGGTCAAGCGTGGGGAGATTTTGCCGCCGCTAGCATTTTGGTTAGCCTGCCAGTAGCGTTGTTGTTTTTATTCTTCCAGAAGTTCCTCATCGAGGGGCTATCTGCAGGTGGAGTGAAAGGGTGATTGAATGGTAAATGTAAGATATAACTCGGTATCAAAGAAATATGATGACGGCTTTGAAGCGGTAAAAGACTTGAATTTAGAAATAAAAGATGGCGAATTTTTGGTATTACTGGGCCCGTCAGGCTGTGGTAAGTCAACAACTCTGCGAATGCTTGCTGGACTAGAAGAGGTTACTAGTGGCGAAATACAAATTGATGATGTGACAGTCAATCATTTGCCACCTGGAGCAAGAGGTTTAGGAATGGTATTCCAATCTTATGCTTTGTACCCACACATGTCAATTGCTGATAATCTATCGTTTGGTTTGCGCATGGCCAAAGGTGAAGCAAAACTAAGCGGTGATGAGATTAAGNCACGGGTTCAAGAAGCTGCAGAAATGCTAGACTTAGTTGACCACCTCGATAAAAAGCCCAAGGAGTTAAGCGGTGGCCAGAGACAAAGAGTTGCTCTTGGCAGAGCATTAGTCCGTAGGCCAAAAGTACTGTTGATGGATGAACCATTATCGAATTTAGATGCTGAATTAAGACATCAAATGCGCAGCGAGATTCGTAAACTACACGATGAACTTGGAACCACGACAATTTATGTTACGCACGACCAAATCGAGGCGATGACCTTAGCAGATCGAATCGCCATCCTCGACAAAGGGGTGCTACAGCAACACGATGAGCCCCTAAATGCATATCACAATCCAGCAAACGATTTCGTCAAAGGCTTCCTTTGCCAGCACATCGATGATTTGGTACAAACAGCAAACAACCTTTTCAAGAAAACAGAATAACCNAGTGGGTGAGGCNGATGCGTAATCAAGTAGTCGTGNCAATCTTATTCCTAACGGTATTNTTGTTGCCAATGGTACCGGTAACGGCAGATAATCCAGATATTGATTATCAAGACGGTCAAACCGTATTTACTTGGTCTGGCACCGCTTCAACAGTTGAATTAATTGGCGAATGGAATTGGAGTGAAACGTCCTCATTATCTGAACAAAACGGTATCTGGTCAACTACTATTTCACTAGATGAAGGACTATATTGCTACAAATTAATCATTGATGGCGAGTATATTTTTGACCCAGNCAACCCGTATCGTGGCTATTGTGACAATATTGAAAATTCTGTTGTCCGAGTCAAGGATTCAGCTCGTCCCAATTTTGCTAGCGAGATAATCAATCAGCAACTAATAGTTAGTTTTCTCTCCGGCACTAGCGGGTCAGGCCCAGACGGTATTCCAGCTGGCTTAGAAGCGGCTGTTTGGGATGAGNNNGCCATGACATGGACGCTGGATTTNGCTGGTTTAGGCGACGGAAAACACACGCTTGATTTGGCAATATCCGATACCAATGGTAATGTTGCCTATGGCCATCTAGTACCGTTTTGGATCGGTCCACAAAGTGATTTCTCGTGGGAAGATTCTTTGATTTACATGATAATGACTGACCGTTATATCAACGGCAACACGAGTAACGACCCCTCACCCACTGGTGCTGCTGCTGGTGCTGATTGGATGGGCGGTGACATTGAAGGAGTCACCAGCAAAATTCAATCTGGCTATTTTGCTGAACTTGGCGTAAATGTTCTATGGCTAACACCACTTAACACCAATGCTCAAGGCACAGGGATTGCTGGTGATGGGCAACATGATGTTGCAGCATATCACGGCTATTGGCCTGTTGAGCCACGACAAGTTGACCCTCGGCTTGGTACTGCAGACCAACTCAAAACGATGGTTGATGCAGCCCATCAATCAGGTATTCGTGTGATGATGGATTATGTTGTTAATCACGTTCATCAAGACCACACCTACTATCAAGATAATCCGGAATGGTTCAACCAAGGATGTTTATGTGGCTCAGCAAATTGCGATTGGACCGAACATCGGCTTGATTGCCAATTCACCTCATACATGCCGGATGTCAACTGGAAAGTTCGTAATGCCTCTGAACAATTTATTGAAGATGCATTATGGTGGCTAGAAGAATTTGATTTTGATGGTGCTAGAATCGATGCGGTAAAACATGTAGAAGATTTAGCAATTACCAATTTAGCTACTAGAATTAACGAGCGCTTTGAAACAGTAGGAACAGATTACTATCTAAAAGGGGAGACTGCAATGGGCTGGTCAGGACATAGCCTTGCTGACAACCAATTCCAATACGACACNATCAACCAGTATATCGGTGAAGACTCACTAGATGGCCAAGCAGATTTTGTCCTCTATCANGCAGTTGTTGACAATGTCTTTACTCAAGGGATTGAAGATTATCAGCATCTAGATTATTGGACCAATAGAAGTCAAGATCAGTACGTTGAGGGGGCAACAATGGTCCCCTATGTAGGTAGCCATGACGTTCCAAGAATCGCCAGTAGAGCAGATGCTGGAACCGGAGATGCNAACAACCAATGGCAAGAAGATGGACTACCAGGCCAGCCTGGCGATGAGACTGCCTATCAAGCAGTATTACAAGCATACGGTTGGCTTCTTACTACTCCTGGTGCTCCGTTACTGTATTATGGCGATGAATACGGCGAATATGGTGGAGCAGACCCAGATAATCGGCATATGTACCGCAATATGACCACTTGGAGCCAATTTGAACAATCATTATTCGATAACATTTCACAAATTGGCCAATTACGCGCTGAGTCAATTGCTCTCAAGCAAGGCAGTTATTCCACACGATATGCTAGCCCGGATTTGTTAATTTACGATATGTCTCACGCCGAACAAAACATGTCANTCATTCTTAATCGAGGCCAATCCACTACTCATCAAGACTTTGATTCGGGTGATGCCATTAGATTTGGCGAAGCAACACTATCATCTACGGGTATTAACATCCCTAGTAACTCTGTCACTATTATCGAATTAGATGGCAATCCTACAATGCCGCCAAGAGAGCCCGACAGCCATTGTTTAATCGTCAATAATTTTACTATGAATACGACTTATTTCATTACCCTAGATTTGACAAATACCTGCACTAAGGGCCTTAATTACCCCGGAGTTGAACCATTTGTTGACAATAATTTAGTCACCGGTCTTCCCAATTATAATGAATGGTTCTACATGATTTTCCCTGAAACCTCTTACAATATGTCTTGGCAATTAGCAGTCAATGAAACCGTCCCAAACGGCACAATAGTCACTTTATTGTTCAATGCTACAATACTTAATTGCGGCCCAGAAGGGGACTGGCACGATTGTCCAACATCAACGCTTGAACATACATTTACCGTAATATGGCCCAGCAATGAAACAAATACTACAAGTCCACCAATTGAGCCTCAACCGATATTAGGTTGTACCGATAATAGTGCATTAAACTATCAAAATGACGCTACTGAAGACGATGGAAGTTGCAGCTACCCAATAGATGATCAGGACAATAACACCGATTCTCAAGTTAATAATAGCAATAATGATTCAGTTATCGAAGATAATACCAACACAACTCAGCCTAGTAATCAAACTGACTTATTGGTGAAAGATTGCTCTATGTGTTGCGGAGAGGCTATCCAAATTCCAATCAATGACCCATGCCCGGTACCCGATTGTCAATCGTGTGATGAGCAATCAGTTGATAGTAAATCCACTGCAGGAGAATTTGTTAGATCTGCCCTTGCAGTAGCGGTATTTGTTGGCTTGATAATGCTATTTTTTGTTAGTAGAAAGAAGTGATTAATCTTTGAAGGATTGGTAGAATCGCAGATAATCAGCAATCATTCGAGCCCCAGTAAATCTTGCCGAGGTGGCAATGCTTGAGCGCATAATATTAGCCCACGCCGCACCACCTTGCCGCCATGCTGGCAACACCTCTTGTTCCAAGACCTCGTAGATATTGTTAGCATCACGTTCATCATCACGGTCGTCTTCAGATTCACCAATAGCCCATCCATTAACGCCGTGCTGACAACCTTCAGGCCACCATCCATCAAGAATTGAGCAATTTGGCACACCATTCATTGCGGCTTTCATCCCCGAAGTTCCCGAAGCCTCCAGAGGCCTGATTGGATTGTTGAGCCAAATATCAACCCCACTGGTGATAGCTAAACCGGTATCCATGTCATAGTTTTCCAAAAATGCAACTGGTATTTCACCTTCTATTTGTTTCGCGCTGCCATAAATATCTCTAATCAACTGCTTACCACCTTCATCTTTTGGATGTGCTTTTCCAGAGAACACGAATTGTATTTCACCACCAGCAATCTCTCTCAAACGCTCGATATCGCTGAAGACTAGATTCGCTCTTTTGTAGGTAGCAAATCTTCGAGCAAATCCAACTGTCAATTTTTCTTTATGCAGATCAACTCCCGTTGATGCTTTGACTAATTCACGAAAGATACTGCGGTTTTTTTCTCTAGCCGCAAGTAGGTCTTCATCAGAGAGTTTCCCCGAATAAGCTAGTTGAGTTGGGTCGCTTTGCCAATTTGGCAGTTTTTTATTATACAATTCNGCCATAGTAGGGGAGGTCCAGGTGATATGATGAACGCCGTTGGTAATTGGATGAATATGAGTCTCGCCATACATTCCCGAAGCAACTATTGCATTGAGATTTGACACCGCATTCACCTTGTTAACCAGTCCTACAGCAAGGTGTGACATCGAGCACCGCTCGCCATTTTCAGGGTCCCCAGCATCAATTACCAACTGTCTTGCATCATCGGGTAACATTTCACCAAGTACGGCTTTTACCGATTCCCAGTTGAAACGGTCGTGTCCTGCTGGAACTGGGGTGTGTGTGGTGAACAGTATTTTCTTTTCGAGGTCTTGTCTAGTCCAGCCTTTACTTAATAATTCAAGCAGTGCAAANGTACAATGCCCTTCATTCAAATGCAATCCATCCAATTCGAGGTTCAGCAAATTTAGTAATCTTAATCCACCCACACCTAGTAAGAATTCTTGTCTAATCCTAACTTCATCATNCCCGCCATACAATCTCGCTCCGAGTANACGATGATATTCTGAATTCTTAGGGTGGTGGGTGTCAAGGAAATACACTGGTACGACGTGACCATTTATGCCTACAACTTCTACCATCCAAACCCGTGAATAAATCGTGGATCCATCAAGGGGCAACATCAATTCTAATCCAGTATCGATTAAATGGTCAGCGGGATCAAGTGCTGCGAACGACTCNGATTGATTGCCATCTTGGTCAATATGTTGTCGTCCATAGCCTTCTCGATATAGCAGCGTGACGCCAACTAAATCGATNCCGGCATCCGCTGCAGACTTGACATGATCTCCTGCTAAAACACCAAGTCCGCCAGAATATGTGTGTAATTCAGACCACAAACCAATCTCTGCAGTGAAGTAACCGATGTGCCCCATTCGAAGAAACGGTATCAAAGGGGGGTTATGATAATGCCTCTCTCTAGACAATGTCGCCTAATTTAGTTCAGGCCATGAAAATCGCCATCGCCAATTACCTTGTTCAACTCCAGGAATATTCATGCGCGCAGCAGAATCCAAGCGCAGAATATCTTGTAGCGGGATAATACATAATTCACTATTACAATTAGTCGCTAAATCAATCATTGAACCGATAATGTCGTCGGAGCCCCCAATCAAATCTANAACTCTCCGTTTACTAGTATCTTTGATAGAATTCCACCAACCAAGCGTAGTATCATTATCATGGGTGCCAGTATAAGTAACCTGCATCGCTGAAATATTGCTGGGATGATGTGGGCTTGTAGTATAGTCATCATCAAAGCCAAATTGTAGAACCGCCATGCCTTTTAGATTAAATTTCAATCGNAAATCAATCACCTCTTGTGGAATAATACCAAGGTCCTCAGCGATTATTCTTGATTCATCACCAGCAACCTCNATCAGCTGCTCAATAATTTTCTCTTTAGGTGCTTCTTGCCACTGTCCGATTATTCCGTTTTCTGCTTCTCTTGGTACCGCCCAAGCCGAATGGAAACCTCTGAAATGGTCTATTCTAACAATGTCATACAACTTTAGCATTCTCGCCATTCGCATGCGCCACCACACCCAATTACTCTTTTCATGCTCAGCCCAGTTATACAACACAGTGTTCCACTTTTGGCCCGTTTCACTAAAATAATCTGGCGGCACTCCGGCAACAACAATCGGCAGACCCACCTCGTCTAATTGAAATAATTCACGATGAGCCCACACATCTGCAGAATGATGGGAAATAAAAATCGGCAAATCACCAACAAGTTCNATATTTGACNGATTAGCACAGTCTTTCAACGCCAACCATTCGTCTTGAAATATACCTTGCTTGGTAACTTCCTCGCCAATTCTATCGCGCCATTTTGCCATCTCGACAGGGTCTCTGTCGCGTAATGGTTTTGGCCACTGTGTCCAATCTTTATTTGGGAACTCTGCGCTAATCGTGGCAAATAATGCCCAGTCTTCAAGCCAATATTCTTCTCCAGTTAGTTGCCTAGAATTAGTCTCTGTACACAAACCAAAATGACCAGCAAATGCTGAAGGAGACGCATATGGAGAGCCATGTTTGTCCGGCGGAGTTAGCGGTAAGAACTGCCATTTTGAGTAATTATTTTCACTTAAAAAATCAACGAATTTAGCCCCGTCTGATATTTTCCCATTTGGTAGCGAGGTAATGTGACATAGCACGCCAATCTCACTGCTCATATCTGAACGGTTGACAATAAACCCTTTCAAGTTATCATATTGTGGACGGTTCTAATGAGG
>PBTA01000044.1 GCA_002726395.1 Methanobacteriota archaeon
AAGTCATGAAGTTGTTGAAGACAATTTCTCGGCGTTCTCATCCCCTGACCAATTACTCGGTAACATCGATGAAAATGGTGGCGCAATAGAATCACTAGTAGCGACTGCTAGAAGGTCTTCACAATCAAGGAAGCCGCAGACATCTCAAGACAAAACTGGTATCGACTCAAAAACAACCTTGCTGAGAAGAAAAGCCCCACTAAAAAATTCTCGACTTATCAAGAAAAAGGGTCAAACTGGTGTACGAGAATCTTTGCGAAATAGATTAGTTCCATCCCAAATCAGAGAAGCGGTTAGTTCAGTATCCAATCGCATTCTTAGTAGCATAGAGCAAGGATTACAAGGTAATTCTACGCTTAGAGAACGCTCCGATGAAGCAATGGAGCAAGAATTAGAGTCATTTAGCAACTTGGCTAAGGAAGGTTTGCTACCAGATGAAAAGGTAAGAGAACTTGAAGAAACTACTCGAAGAAGAAAGGCGATTATAGAGCAAAACCAACAAGAATTAGCCGAAAGTGATGGCCAATTTTCTTGGCAAGAATTGATTGATTCTGAAGAACACCATAGTTCAACTGCTGGCAAAGGCGGACTGCCAAGAATTGATTTGTAATCATCTAATTATTTCTCTGAAGTGTGCGAGCCTTTCATTAAATGCATCATTATTCAATGATAGTAAACCACTGGTACCAAAGGACTCCAAGGTGAAACTAGCAGTTACTGTGGCTCTGACTAAAGCCTCTCTTAATTCAACTTTGCTTACTTCCCCCGAACCCGATGCCAGATATGCGGCAATGGTGCCAGCAAAGGAATCACCGCAACCGGTAGGATCTACCACCAAATCTGTTGGATAAGCTGGCAAGGCAATCATTCCACCTTGGTGAAAAGCGATTACCCCATGCTCACCTTTCTTAATTACTAAACTATTACAGCCCACCATGGAAATTAATTTATCAGCCGCTCTAACTAAGTTATCGTCATCTGCCAACATCTTTACTTCTCCATCGTTAATAATTATCAAATCAACACTTTTCATGACCGAAAGCAGATCATCCCTTGCTATCTCAATCCACAAATTCATTGAATCAAGCATAGAAAGGCGCGTCCCCTGAGCTTGTTTCAATACCTGAGCCTGCAAGGCTGGAACAAGGTTTGCACAAAATAGAACTGTTGGCTCTGTTGATGATTCTGGGACTTTTGGATTAAACTCGCCAAATACATTCAAGTGTGTGTCATGGGTTTCTGCAATACCCATATCCCCATGGTATGACCCTTCCCAGCGGAAGGTTTTGCCATCGGCAATCTCAAGTCCAGTTAAGTCCAAACCTTGGTTCTCTAACATTTCGATATCAGATTCTAGAAAATCTTTGCCAACTACGCCAACCAAACCAATTTTTGGTAAATTGAGATAATTTGCATGAAATCGGCTAGCTATCCCTGCATATACCGCTGATCCACCTAAGGCATCTTCGACCTTACCTGCGGGCGAACTTACGCTATCGTAGGCAATACTGCCAACCATCAATACGTCCATAGTATCACCCTAACCGAGTAACTCCTGATGGTTATCGATATATTGTATTGTAATATCACCATTGATGAAATCTTTCTCATCCATAATTCTTCGATGCAATGGTATCAAGTGTTGTACTCCAGTAATCTGTGTTTCATCTAGAGCTGTGCGCATCCTTCTAATTGCATCTTCTCTATCTCTGCCCCAAGTTAGTAACTTTGCTAGCAATGAATCGAAACATCCTGGCATCTCATAGCCCGGATGGGCATGAGTATCGCATCTAACACCAAACCCAGAGGGGAAATGGCAATCCCACAATCTACCTGGGCTAGGCACGAACTCTTTGGGATCCTCAGCATTCAATCGACATTGAATAGCATGGCCTCGCCATGTAATGTCCGCTTGCTTAAGTGGCAGATCTTCACCTTGTGCAACCCGTATACCGAGTTCGACCAAATTATACCCTGTTAGCAGTTCAGTAACGGTGTGTTCAACCTGAACCCTTGGATTGACTTCTAAAAAGTAAAAGTCCCCATTTGCGTCTCGTAAAAATTCGAATGTAGCCAAACCTTTGTAGCCGACAGATTCTGCCCCTCGACAAACTAAATCCCCAATTTCTGCTCGCTTATCGTCAGATAGCCATGGCCCTTCTTCGACCAATTTTTGATGACGCCTTTGGATTGAGCAAAACCGTTCACCAAAATGTATTGCATTTTTGCCATCCCCAAGCACTTGAAATTCTACGTGTTGAGCGCCTTGAATATATTTTTCGACAAACACTCGTTCATCACCAAAAGCTGATTTCGCTCGAGACATACACAATTTTAGTGCACTAACAAATTGTGATTCCTCTTCAACGATTTGCATACCAATTCCACCGCCTCCAGCGGCAGCTTTAATGATTACAGGATAACCTATTTCCTTTGCCAACGCGTCGGCAACTTTGGCATCTGAAATAGGTTCCGAAGAGCCTCTAGCAACCGGCAAACCTGCTGCTTCCATTGCGGCTCTGGCCTCGATTTTATCACCAAGCAGGGAAATAACTTCACTAGATGGGCCAATAAAAGTAATACCTTCCTCGGTCAATCGCTTGACAAAATGTGAATTCTCGGCTAGAAAGCCATAACCGGGATGAACTGCATCGCATTGTAATTCTTTAGCTGCTGTGATTACCGACTCAATGTCCAAATAGGAATCTAGTGGATTTGCCCGATAATTTGGATAAGCCACATCAGACATCATCACGGGTAGTGATAAGCGGTCCTCTTTACCATGGATAATAGCAGCCTCAATACCCATGTCGCGCAGAGTTCGCAAAATTCTGAGGGCTATTTCTCCCCGATTCGCAATTAAGACCCGTTTGAATCCCATAACCCGGGGTAAACCAAGACAATCTATGAGTGAAACGGTTGTTTACTAATACAAATCAGCTGTTTAACAAGTCCGTATTTCGGAGTTAATCGCCCAAAAAGGGTCAAAAAGAGGAATAAAAATCCGGAAAAGTTCATTTTTGGAGCATATCTTGATAACCTATTACTATGATGGAGCATTATGTCGAACGATGATAAAACGGGTGCCCAAATTGTCGCCGAATTTGGCGGTAAGGATTTGAATAGAGATGGCCGAGTAATCAATCTGGTAGTTTGTGGAAATTCTAAATTTTATGATTATTCATGGCTTGAAAACGAACTTGATGAATGGGTTGAGAAGTATGCTTACCCTGATATGATCATCATTGGCGGGGCAAGTGGAGTAGATTACCTCGCTGAGCGTTGGGCCGATAACCAGAATATCCCTCTAGCTGTGTACAATGAGGCTTGGCAAAGCCCTCGGCCAAACTCTGAGCAAGATAGCGGTAGACCAGAAGCCGTTGCGACTTTGGCTAAAGAAATGTTAGAGCACGCAACTCACATGCTAGCATTCCCTGGGAAGGATTCTGTTTGGACAAAGCGGATGATAGAAATGGCCGACCAACATGGTGTACCGGTAAAACAGGTGCCTTTACCGCAATAATAGTTCAGTAAACATCTCGCAGATATCGCTTTTGTTCCTTCATCATCGTTTTTTCTATGAAGTGTGTGGCATCGGCTTCTGTCATACCGCCATGATCAATTGCAATATTGATTAAGGCTTTATGGACGTCCTTTGCCATGTATGTTTTGTCACCACAAATATAGAAATAAGCCCCATTTTCAAACCATTCCCAAATTTCAGCACCATGTTCTTTCAATCTGTGCTGCACGTAAATTTTTTCTTCTTGGTCTCTAGACCATGCAGTGGTAAATCGATACATATGGCCACCATCTAGCCAAGATTCTATGGTCTCTTTGTAATAAAACTCGGTTTTTGAGGATTGATCGCCGAAAATCAACCAGTTACGACCGTTTCCACCATCAAACACCCTTTGCTCCATGAAGGCTCTAAAAGGTGCTATTCCAGTACCTGGACCGACCATGATGATATCAGTACTTTTGTCTTCTGGTAAAACGAAAGATTTTGTTGGTGACATGAATACACCTACTCTTTGTTGGCCTGTACCAATTTCATCGGCCATGAATTGGGTGCACAGCCCGCCTCGGTCTCTGCCGTGATAACTGAATCGAACAATTCCGACTGTTAATTCAACCAAACCCGGATGGGCATCATGTGAAGAGGCAATTGAATACAATCTTGGCTTGACTCTGCTCGCTAACTCAAAGAATTCTTCTGGAGTATACTTTGCCGAAAATTCACTCATGATATCGACATAATCTCTTGTCCAAAGATAGTCTTCCATCGCTTTTTGATCCGATATTAGGTGCTCTACTTTTTCCGCTGGGGAGTCTGATGGCGCACTAGGGGCTAATTCTGGAGGGAGTAATTCTTGTTCACTTGCCGACCAGTGCTGCCTTGACCTTGAGCGAGAAACCATCTTTACCGTTATTTTCATACCAGTAGAGACTACTTTTTCTGCTAAAGATTGGACGAATTTCTTGCTTGCTAAATGCACCTCAAAATCTTTTTTCAGTGCTTCATACAAGGTACGCTCTCCGTTGTGAGTGGTAACTATCTGGTCTCGATCCCATCCTTGAACCTGGAGCAACTCTTCAATTAAATGAGGAGGATTTTCAGGAACTACCCCTAGAGCATCTCCTACTTTGTAATCAAGTCCTGAATCACCCAATTCAAACACTATGTGCCTAGTTTCTTTTCTCGAGCCTTCACCATTCAATACATAATTCTCTATTATGTTAGTATAGTAAGGGTTTTTTGCACTCCATGCAGACTTTGTTTCAGCCTTGCTAGACTTCACTTCCGCCACAACTTCAACGGCTGGTGCTTCGACAACTTCTTCGGCTGAGTCAAGAGGAATTTGAAGTGCCGCCATTGCTGGAACTGCCTTGTCAACCCATTGTTGCCATTCTGGTTCAAAATCAACATCGCATAGCTGAATTTCCGTAGTTCTATTAGCTCCAAGCTCGAGTAATTTATTGTCCCAGTCTATGCCTGCTTGGCAATATTCATCGTAAGAGGTATCGCCAATTGCACAGACTGAGAAGTTAAGCCCGTTCAATTGAGGGTTTGTATCACAAACAGCAGTCCACAAATCTTCAGCGTTATCAGGCATTTCGCCTTCTCCCCAAGTAGAAGTAATGATTAAAATTCTTTTATGGCTAGCGAAATTTGCTGCGCCAAATCCATCCATATCATACACCTTAGCATCTAGACCCGCCTTGTCTGCGAGTTTCTTGGTACTGTCCGCAAGTTCTTCGGCATTACCGGTCTGTGAACCAAAAAGAATTGCTAACGAATTGTCATTATTGCTGGCCATAAACTCACCACTGCCCAATCACGAGCAGTGCTTCCTACCGGCGGGGGTAATTGAAGGTTCGGAAATGCCGTCAAGGTAAGACTGAAGAGGTATAGTTTTCAACCGATTAACACTAAACCTATTGCTTTCTAGGAGCACGCATGGCGCATGAAATTGTGATGCTTGGCACTGGAAATGCCTTCCTGCCAAACGGCAGACACCATTCTTTTGCCATATTTGACAAGCGACACATCGTAGATGCACCTCCTACAGCACTAATCTCATTGCGTCAAAAAGGTTTGAAAGTATCAGATATTGAAACTATTTTCATAACTCATTTGCATGGTGACCACATTTTTGGCCTACCTTTTTTGCTGCTTGAAAGGACCTACATCTCAGACCGTGAACTGGTGAAGCCGTTAACAATAGTTGCTGCACCAGGTGCTANGNAGCGTATTGAGCAACTGTGCGATATTGCTTACCCGGGGTCAATGGAAAAAATACTAAGAAAGGTAAGATGGAATGAAAATAGCAAGGGCAAAACCGACGACGGATGGTCGTGGGAGAGGTTTGCGGTAAATCACGATGATTCGGTAGATCCATTTGGCTATTCATTTTCCTCGGCTGACGGAGCAAAATTTGTTCATAGTGGCGATTCTGGACCGTGTAAATTGTTGTACGATGCAATTTCAAATGCTGATTTAATAATTATCGAAATGGCTGTTCCTGAATGGGTACCAAGTGAACACCATCACAAACCGTCAGATATCGATAATTTAAGTAAAACACATTCGGATAAGAAATTTATCATAACTCATACCTTCATCGACTCACTAAATTCTACTTTTGAAAAGATAACTGAAAAGGTATTTCCACAACACCAAAACAATGTCTACCATGTTGATGATGGAACAGTTATATTATGGGATAATTTTTGGCAAGTTGGCGAAAAATAAAGCAAAAAAATTCTGCCTGGATTTGTCTGAAAATAGGTATTGAAAATCAAATCCATAAGGCATACTTATGAGGGGGACTCGGACTGGNAGGGTCATCGCGCATTTGCCCTTATGGGGATTTGGCGGGCTTAAGGAGGAATGAAGAGTTGACAGAGAACATATTCGATGGTTATCTCTCTCGAAACACTTTGTTCTCGAATAAAGAATTCCTTCGCCACAATTACCACCCAGACAATCTGCCACACAGAAAAAACGAAATTGAGATTTTGTCGTTTAACCTTGTCGAGGCTTTGAAAGGACATATCCCCTCTAATATGACATTATATGGCGTAACTGGGGCAGGAAAAACTGCCGTTACCAACTATGTTTGTAATCAACTTGAGGAAAAGGGCAAACAATTAGACCGTCCTGTTCAATCAATAATCGTCAACTGCCGTCAAATCGATACGCAGTACCGAGTGTTAAGTCACCTAGGGAATTCATTACTTGAGGATTATGAAATAGGCGAGATTCCATTCACTGGATGGCCAACTGACCGAGTATTTGGAGAACTAGTAAAGCGTATGGATTCCAGAGAAGGAGTATTTGTTATTGTTCTAGATGAAATTGACCACCTAGTTAAGAAGGCTGGTGATGACTTATTGTACAATTTAACCAATCTGAATTCATCGCTTAAGAAGGCGCGTTCTTGCGTAATTGGCATTTCCAATGATCTGAAATTCACGGATTTCCTAGACCCTAGAGTTAGATCTAGACTCGGACAACTTGATGTGATTTTCAATCCTTACGATGCCCAACAATTGCAAGATATCCTTAGAGAACGAGTCACAATAGCCCTACAAGAAGATGTTCTTGGAGATGGCGTTATTGAAATGTGTGCAGCATTAGCGGCACAAGAACACGGAGATGCACGATGCGCACTTGATTTGCTTAGAGTATCTGCTGAGAAAGCGGAATTAGGCGGCTCGCTAAAAGTGGAACAAAGCCACGTTAAAATCGCTCAGCACCAAATAGAAGCAGACCAAATGACTCCGGTAATAGCTAAATTACCAAACCAACAAAAAATCGTCCTTGCATCAATTTTAATCAATGAAAGAAACGGTTTGAAAAATATTCAAACTGGAGAAGTTTACTCAATTTATTCTCAGGCATGCCGATACCTAGGTACCAATGCTCTAACACAAAGAAGNGTTTCTGGATTGATCTCTAATTTNGATATGCTNGGACTAATTACTGCCAGAACCATAAGCAAGGGCCGCTATGGACGGTCCAAAGAAATCAATTCCTGCATTCCACAAAACATTAACCCAAGCGAAATAATGACAAACTCTGAACCCGAATTACAAGGAATGTTCAATAATATCTACAAATATCAAACAAGATTGTGATTTTGACATAGTTTTATGGTTCGGTGTACTTATAATCACATGGCAGGTGGGCAGCGCATGAGCGAAGTTAACGAGACGGAAGAAGGATTTGTTCAGATGATTCTGAACCCTTCCAAAACGATGTCAAACTGGTTCGTCGGAATTGGCCTGTTAGGTTTATTCTTAGCTGCTCTCAACTTGATGGGGGAAGTTCACCCTAACTACCGAGTTTCTTGGGCCGGAGTATTCACCTTTGAAGCAACAAACAANGCGTTTGAAGATTTATCAACAGCACCTAGTTTTGTAATTTCTGATGTAATATTCATCGCACTTTGTGGTGGACTTGCCGCGGTTGGTTTGAAGACCATAACTAGTCAAGAAGGTGGAATTCAAACTTGGCTGAAGTCTATCTTTGTCAATGACCTTTGGATGGCTCTTGCCGACCCAGACCTNGGTGGTTGGTTCAAAACNCTCGGCGCATGGTGTTTATTGCTTGGTATAGTGAACTACCTATACTTTGGAATCTGTGCTACTGGTTGGATTGACCCGGGAGTATATTCAGTAACTATTGGCCTAATGGCTTTTGGATTTGCTTTGAACTATTCAGCTAACTCACCAGAGGCTGAAGAAATAAAGGCTTGAATTAGAAATCGTGACCGTTTCTCTTCAACACGCCATCTATGATCCCAAGAATTAGGCCACGCCATAATGATAAACTCCATTGTAAAATCAAACCTTTCAGACCAAAGTAAACCAGTACTCTGTTTCCTTCACTGGTTGATAGAGCACTTCGATTGACAACCCCCAAAGGACCGCGCCATAGAATTAGTTCTTGTATTATAATCATTGAAATGGAGACCAATAATACATTTGTTTGCCACCAAGTTTCAATCTCATTCCAATTCCGATCATTTGTGGTAACAAACAGGTAAAAAAATGGCAAACTACTTGCTATCGCAATTACCCATAATGGCAGGACAGCAAGAACCATAGTGGAGCTACCGATAAAATCTAGATCGGGCCCTTTCCTACGGCGTTTGGGATATTTTCTCATAATTCTAACGTGGGCTCGAGCATCTCTCAAACGCTTAGCAAGGAAACGCTTTCTTCCAGATTCTGCAACATGGGCGACAACGGCTTCAGGAGCATAAACAATTGTTCCGCCATTATCAATTAGTTTCAAACTGACTTCCATATCCTCTGCGTGATACCAACTAGGATGAAAACCGCCAATATCAATCANTGATTGTCGGCGAAACATCGAGCAAGGGCCATTGGCCAGACTAGTCCTCCTTGGTCTTGAACGATATTTTGATTCTATTTCTACCGAACGAAGATGGCTGACAAGATCGTTAGCTCGCTCAAATATTGTTCGCCCCGTAACTGCTACTATTTTTTCATCCTCACTTATTGGCGCAGCCTCATTAAATAAATTCGAAATCCAATTCTGAGAAGGCCGGACATCGATGTCGGTAATTGCTACCCACGCTCCTTGGCTATTGTCAAAAGCCAATTTCCGGCCGGCTGACAAACCAATTGCATCTTGGATTAAAATTCTGGTAGGTATTTCATCGTTGGGCGCATGCCATTGAAGTAATTTTTCTTTAGAGCCATCTGTTGACCCGTCATCAACTGCTATAATTTCAAGTGGGCGATAAGTTTGATTTTTTAGGGCTTCAAGACATCCATCGACCCAATTTACTCCATCTCTAACACATACTGTGATTGAAATCAATGGATCCTCTGAGTCAATCAACCAATCACCTCGAACTGGGATAATATATTGCGACATCTTTCTTTTACCGGTAGTGAAGTGATTTGAACAACNACACCTACCTTTGGTTGACCGTAAATTACTACTGTNCCAATTGGCGCTAAGCAATGAATTATGATGGGTGCTAAATCCTCTTCCCCTTCAACATTAATTAATGTCTTTTGATTNCTTGCTAATGCTTCTTTGATTGAGCTTATCATTGATGGTGATATATGGCCAGGTGGATTGTTATTGTGCAGATGGTTTTCAAACTGTACCGACGATACCTTTTCTGAGTCATCTAACTCTTGCCTTTTAGTCATGCCATCTATTATACCAATGTCTGGAACTATTTCCAGATCTAACATGGTGGCAACAGATACATCACCTACCGCAATAATAGAGCCATGATTTGGTGCTAGAGACTCTAATGCTTCAGCCATCGCCACCTCAGGTAATTCTTCNGGCCCAGAAAACAATGATCCCATTGGAGTTTTTAATTCAGAATCCAATGAGGAACTCATCTTCAACATTTGTTGTGTTTTATCATGTTCAAGCCATGGATTACCGTCCANATCAATAACTCCACTTCTAATTCTGGTACTACTGATGATTGCACCTGAGTAATCAATCATGTGAGGAACTTCCAGTATCGATAATTTACCTAGACCTGAGGATTCTCGCATACGATTTATTTCATCACAATTANCGGTTGTTTCGGGTGTTGCCACAATAGCATCTGCTTTTTTATGAATAGGAGCAGGTCCAAATGCATCATTGAGAGTGAATATCTTGACACCGTGGTGANATTTTTGATTCAACCAATCAAGAATTTTNTGAGTTCTATCTTCATAAGATTGTATTAGGTTGGATTTTTTGCTAGCCAAGGTGTCATTAACGACATGTATTTCGACACTTTTAGACCTTGAAATAGCCACTGAAAGTAGTAATTTGTGACCGGCATGAAACCTATCAAAGGTCCCTCCGACCAAGCAACATTCGAACTTGGATTCTGTTGCCATGATTATACTGTAATCTCTTTCGCCTTTGAGTTAATCGCTTAAAATTGAGTAAGTAAGGCTATTTCTATGCTCTTAAGAAATAAGCACTGTGCCCCAGCTCCTAACGGCCTATTTCATCGCAATGCTCCAAGGCCTGACCCTCGGTGCTGGGGCGTGCTGTTTGATAGGGTGGTTGTCTCGAGTTCATCCTGACGTCACACAAGGACCCATAACCTATCAATTGGTTTACCGCTTTTGCACCAAAATTCACTCCCCGAAGGGTCATTTTGGTCTTCGATAGCGGACCGCACATTGGTATCGGACTTCATTGCAATTTCACAGTAGCTCCGCCCGATGTTGCTAGTGCGGCAATNTTGTCTAATCGTTATGCTAAATGAAGCCATCGTTCATACGAGGTTTTTGTAGAACGAAATTCCAAATAACAATGAGGCTATATCTTTATCNCCTTGAGCGAATATAGATGGAGAGAAGTCTGGCCATTCTTGGAACTCCCTTAGTAAAAATCCAACCATTGGATGTGTTCTGCCAGGTACAACATCAATCGATTCTTCCAATCCACTAATCATATCGTAAAGATCCATTAAGTAGTCCTTAGCTTTACATTCAGCCATTACTGGAATAAAAATTATATCTCCGGTACTTGGTATATTTCTGGTAAAACGCCTAACAAAGCCTGGAGGTCCACAAACCTCGCCATCTAATCTAGCAATTAATGCTGGCCAAGGTAATTCATTAGCTAATAGCCATCGCCTTCCTGCTGAACTACTTAGTTGACTCAGCAACCAATTTGATGAATCTGCATACCACCATTTTAACGGGAATAACTGCATGTAGGTTCTCATTGAAGTACTGGAAATAACTTCACTATTTTGCAAACTTGTAACATAATTACTCCAATTGTAAAGAAGTGAGTCATTGGGATGAATCATTGAGGCATTTCTTATTTTTTCTAGGACACCATAACGATCATTATTTTCTACAGAATTATTTGGAAATAAGGTATTGAGAATCTCTCGGGCAAAAAGAGGAGCNTCGAGCCAATTATCAATAGAACGTTGAATTAACTCAATAAAATCGTCTGGCAAATGATTGCTGGCCAATAAGATNCAGGCTGAAAGATTTACTGCTGACTTTGTATCAAGATGGTGGGACATTTGTATAAGCAATTGATGGTTTTTGATNAATTGTTTAGAAATATACACTATGGATTCTTTTTGCCAATTTTGACTTCCTTTTGGAAAACTGGAAATTATTATATCTAAGTTTTGACTATTTATCTCCAGTAAATCAGCCCATTTATCCGGTAGGTTGTCAGCAATCCTAATCCATCTACTCTTACGGTATTCNTTGGGAGTCGCAATCCATGCTGCTAGTGGATTGTGGACCTCTGTTTTATTTGCCCATTGCTCATTGCCACCTGGGTAGAAATACATTGCTTGCCAAATTTCCTTGCGGTATTCAAAATCATCAACATCATTGGTTAAACAATTGATGTCCCATGATTTTTCAGAATATGATTGAACAAGTTCAAAGGCATCTTGCGGAATTAAATTGTGCGTGATTGAGGGAGAAAAGTCAATAGCTGTAGTAAGTTTGATGTTAAGAGAATGTTCTCTGGAAAGTTGAAGTTTTACTGTGGCCAATTCCCGTAAAGAAACTAATTTGGCTAACGCTGAATTTATGTCGATTAAATCTCCATGCTTTGTCACTAACAACCGGCAATTATTATCCCTCAGAACGTACTCAAGGAAATCTAAATTCGCTAAGATTGGCCAATTCCATTCGATTGAGAATTCTAAATCTCCCGCAGACTTAACAAATTCAATCAGTGATTTCATACCTAAAAGTGACAGTCCAGAAATTTCAATGTTTTCTGGAATTCGACTTACCCATTCACATTCACCAAAATCTCGTGATATGTCTCTGAGTAAAGCTAGAGACAGTGACTTAATNCTATTACTNATCAAGCCCTTGGATAGTGAGTTATATTTCGTAGTTAATTTGACATCACTCATTCTTGGATGTTTCAACTTCAACCAGTTTGATAAACAACCAATTGGCAGAAATGTTTTTTGTGGTTTAATGGCATTATTACGCAGCACTACAGAACCATTGGCAAAGGAATTAATCACCATTGATGAATCTACTTCTGAGGTCAAATGTGCGTGCAGTCTATTTTTCCATGCGACTGTTATCTCAGAATCGACGATTTCACCAATTTTATTGTCACCACTTGAAAGAACTTCTGGTAAATTATCTTCCGACATCACTGGACCATCAAACCATGTTCCNGCGTTGACATTCCATTGCTGGTCACTGTTTAGTAAATTAGCTCTAACAATGGCAAAGGAATTGGATTGTTCAAACCAACCTTCAATCGTACCTCGGTTGAATTTATTTGGCGGTTGTACCTTTTCTAGGGTTATTTTAGAATACCAATTCGTGGAACTAGATTTTACTGTTGCCCATCTCACCCCCATGCTTCCACTGGAATCTTTGCCCACTGAGTCCAGATCTAGATAGGGGTTTTCAGGTAGGCAAATTAGCGATTTAGGTGGGTTTTTCACATAACAAAGAATGATTATTGGGCCTTTTGACTCTAACACAATAGCGTCGTTATTTNGCGAAGGATTCGTTGCATGAAGTTTGTAGAGTGCAAGATAATCTTCATCTAAACGTTTTCTGCCTTGCTTGGTTATCTTGTGTATTGCCCCTCTAATACCACTTGATTCATTACGTGACACTAAACCTCGCTCCCTTAACTGACTCAGGGCAAGGGATGCATGTGGTGTTCGAATTTTAAGTGACTTAGAAATTTGNGATACTGAGCCACCTGAGTCGATTAACCAGCTCAATATCCTACGATGGTAACTACTTCTAATCCGTTTATTGGACAATAATGTCACCTTCAACCAAACCAACAGCAGATTGTTTATAATTTTAGCCTTTCTATACTTAATTAGTTACATTAAGTTACGTATTTCCACTGGAAAAGTATGATAATACTTACAACCAGTCATGACAAGTTCACTTTTTACACTTAATTTAGTACCTAAATGTAACGAGTTAGTAAAAGTGGAGTAACTATTATATCAGCGACCGACGTCCTGTAGTTTAGTGGCAATTATTCAATGGATATGCGCTGCGTGACAAAGAGATGATATTGATGAAAACTACCAGAATCCGTGAAAAGATAAAGAAATTTTTAGGCGACCGACCCCGAAACACCGCAGAGATTTTGGAACACATCAATAGCACCATGCGTCATGGTACTACAAGCCAACAACTTGGCAACGTATTATCAAAGGACAAAGACATCGTCAAAGTAGGCTACATCAAGCGATCTGGAATACTATCAGGCGGCTACGACATCTGCGAATGGGCAACTAGAACATGGGTTTCTTCAAACTGCCCAGGGTGGGAAGAAGGTACACCAATCATCATTGACCAAGAAGGCAATGTAACAACTGGCTCACCCCCAGAAAATCAATACTAATCTTGATTGGTTAGTATTCGATGGAAATGATGGACGCCCCTCTCCATTTTAGGAGAGTAGCGTCCCCTATTATACAAACTAGATTTCATCCCTCTAAAACAAGCTTCAACAATCTCTTGATCTTGTAATTCTACCAAGTCAACATCTCCACCTGCACCCAAACCAACTTTAGTTTGGTCTGCAATCAAACCATGGTACTTCACTACAGTCTTAGAATAGCCATTAGGGTTGACTAGATTTATCGATAAACCCCATGGATAAAAATTGAGCATGAGGTTTGGAAAGAGCCACCAATAATATGCGGCAATTGATTTCCCATAATCTTCATGATTTTTGGGCAAATCAAATTTCGCCTCACCCTCTTTGGCAAATCCAATCTGTAGTACTCCATTATCAAATAATTGAGTTTCATAAGATGAATAATCTAGTACTGAATTAAGTTCGTTGTGAACAAATGGTATGTGAAACCCTTCTAGATAGTTATCAACATATAACATCCAGTTAGTATCAAGGTGATGGGTTTTGTTAAGTTTTGAGTCAAATTGGAAATCTTCAATGTTAAGGAAATTCATCCTATCTTCAACAGCGGAAATGAATGAATTGAAGGATTCACCATTTTGTAAATTGGCAAATAACAAACCGTGCCAATTGTTTACTTTCTTAGAGGGCAAATCATCTGAATTTGATGGAAAGTTTTCAGCTTGTTCAAACTCTGGCATATACTTTAGTTTCCCACAAAGATTGAATGTTCTTCCGTGATAAGCACACTTTATTGTTCGACGATTAGTTGAAACTTCTGACAAAATCATACCGCGATGAGTACAAACATTGGATAGGCAGTGAAACTCTCCAGATTCATCTTTGGTAAGCATCATTGGATTATTACCGATTAACACTGGAATAGTCGTTGATTGTTCCAACATAGCTACATGGCCAACAAAATTCCAAGTCGTAGAAAATTTCTCTAGCAGTGAATTGTATAACGATTCATCTGTGTAATAATTCGAAGGTAATGTTTTGGCTTTGGCTATTTCTGGATGAATCACATCCATAATATCACCATTCAATCGTGGTAAATCGCCATGGCTTCTTCCACAGACGCTCCCTGACAAATAATAGCGTGAGATGCTGCTGCCATTTTAACTGCGTCTTTGGTATTCTTTTGATGGATATTTCTGCCAGTGGCTGCGCCTCGACAATTACCAATATTCATTTGTTGCCACAAACGTTCTAGGAACTCATCAGCAGGTAATGTTCCACCACCTGAACAGATAATACCAGTGCGTCCTGCAGCTTCAACGGCAATTGCCAGTGACTCTGAACGAGACATACCCTCAAATTCAGCTGGATAATTTACTTTGGCAAAGTCGGCTCCAATACATGCTGCTACTCCGGCTGCACCGGAAATTAATTGCGGATCTTTTTCATTACCCACTGCAGCACCTCTTGGATACATCCAAACAACTGAAATCATGCCAAGTTCGTGTGCTTGGCGGATTAATTGTGCTGCTTCAGACATCATTTCGTGTTCATATTCACTACCGATATAAATCGTGTAACCGATGCCTACTACATTTATTCCATTATGAACTAAAGACATAACATCATCCATGTCCCAAAGTGCCTGTGATACAGGATCTCTTTGTTTGGTTTTTACTAAATGAGATTTGGAATTCAACTTGACAAGATAAGGGATTTCAGGATAATCTCTTGCGTATTGAGCAATCAAACCAAGTTGACCTGCTAAAACTCCAATGGTTCCTTGCTGATGGCATTGATTGCCAATCTCAAATAGATGCCCAGGGTCGTTGGAAGATAATGGTATTTTTTTACCCCCGTCGTAAAAGTCGTCGTTAAGATGTTCAATTTTTTGATCGCAGGCAAATAAATTCATTCTTCCTGTGCCGGCAGTTGCAGCATTCATATTATCAATAAATGTGTCAATTAGTTCGTCGGGAACATCTGCTGGGACATTGTATTTTGCCATCTCTAACACCGCTTTTGATTAGTTGCCGGTAAAGTTAGCTACACGCTTTTCGACATATGCAGCGATTCCTTCTTTTGCATCAGTGCTGTTGAATAAAGATGCTTGTAATTCTCTTTCAAGTGCAAGGTGATACTCGAATGGGATTTCTGGGCCGGTTTGAACTGACCTCTTGATGTTTCCAACTGCCTTGACCGCCTTATTTGGCAAAGTGAATTGAGTGCACCAGTCGAGTACATCTCTTCTGAAATCTTCTGCTGAACCTTCCCACAAATGATTGATTAGATTACACGCTTCAGCATCTTCAAAAGACATAAGTTCTCCAGTGACCATCATTTCTAGGGCTTTTGCTTTACCAATGAGTCTAGTTAATCTTGCAGTACCACCGGTTCCGGCTAGAACGCCAAGATTTATTTCAGGTAGCCCAACCTTGCCAGAGTTCTTTCTAGCAATTCTAATATCTGCTGCCATAGCGATTTCTAACCCGCCGCCTACAGCGTGACCATTTATTGCACAAACAACTAGTTTGGAAGTTTGTTCAAATCTTGAAAGCGTTTCATTTGCGTGAAGACAAAAATTGTATTTAAATCCGGGTGTCACCGAGTTAAGCATCTGAATTGATGCCCCTGCGGAAAAGAAAGATGCTCCATTACCAGTCAGTACGATACAAGTGACATCGTCATTGAATCGTGCTCTGACTACGGCCTCATCAATATCCCTCATCATCTCGTGAGTATAGGTGTTTGGCGAACGGTCATTAGGTCCGTCCAGTGGTTCTCCTGCAGAATTTGATGTCAATTCAATTACTGCAATCCCATTATTTGTGACTCCGTAATTGACCAGTTTGTTTGGCATTGGCTCAAGTTTTAATCCATAAAGGTCGCTCATGTGTCCTGCGAGAATGACTAGCATTATGAATAAATCGCATTCAACTTTCGGGCACAGATAACTGATCTGAATCTTTAGCGAAGGATGTTTTACCACCGCTTTTACGAACTTCATTCCACTGGTTTTTCACCGCCATAGCAGCATCGGAGGGCTCCCAGTCATCTCTTTTCAGTGCCTTTCTAAACGGCATTCTTCTAACACCCCGGCCCATTGATTTTGGATCTTTTTTCAACATGAACGGGTTTACAAATCGGTAGAGAAGACTTTTTAGCAAGGTTGGCCGGAATAGTTTTCCAATCCAAACAAGACCATCGTTGCGCTTTTTTTGGTCTTTCATCCAACTTTTGCACATCATTTTGAAAGTCCTATCTCCCACTCTATTCATCAGCCAACGATTAGCTACACTAGTCTTGACGTAAGGAAGCAATTGCTTTCTAACCTCTTGATCATAATCACACTCGCCTAATATATCCTTAGCCGCTAAAACGCCTGACCATATAGCCATCCTCATACCAAAACCCCACATGAAGTCCTGCAAACCACCAGATTCACCAACATAGTATCTGCCATCCTGTAAATAATTGGCATTAATTGTGAAATCGCCTTTACCGCCGACTCTCTTTATGGGTTGGCGATTAAGTTCAGGGTAGTGCTTATCGTACCAAGCAATTGTTTCGTTAAGAAATCGATCACTTTTTTTCTGCTTACGCCACAAACAAGTGCAAATCAGTCCCACTCCATCGATAATTATCAGATATGAATAAGCCCCTGGAGCAAGTTTATCATTCAATTGGAATGCTATATGATTAGGGTGGTCTGTATGAAATATTTCTCCATAGGCGACTGCTGAGGTTCCTTTAGGCCCACAAGCAATTATTTGACAGTCCTCTTCCTTGACCCTTGTCTTATAGTGTATTTTTGCTCCTGCAGCCAATGCTTGTCGTTTAATTCCTTGATCAATTGTATGGCTTGAAGTTCCTCTCTCAACGATACGATAAGACACTTTTGGACTTCTTGCCTGAGTTATTTCATCATCGGGGTGAATCAAGTCTACCTCAGTGAATTCGGTAGCTTTAAACTCGCTTGTATCAAAACCCCATTGTTTCAACTGGTCAAAGAAATCAACATCCATACTCCAGTTTTCCAAGGCTTGAAAGTCTCCATCAAACCTAGCACCAGAATCGTCTCTAATATCGTGCACATGAACTTCATGTCCTGCTTTCGCAAGAATCGTTGCGGCTGCTAAACCGGAAAGTCCCGCTCCCATAATATTGATGGGACCTTGCTCCGCCATGTATAAGGTAATGAGGCGAGAGGTTTGAATGATGCGTTTCCCTCGCTTCGCCATGGGCGGAGAGATTTTCATCATGGAAGCCCCGAAAAACCTTGACCACCAAGGCCTTTTACAAGTGTTAGATTTGACCGACTGCGGCGCTGTAGTGTCATTTTTGGGCATTACAAGGGGATTTGATGACGGGGTAGAGATTTATCGTTTAGAATTTGATGCGTGGCAAGATAAACTCGGAAATGTACTACAACTATTGGCCGAAACTGCCATCGAAAGTTTTGGAGTTAGCAAAGTTGCAATGGCGCATCGCACCGGCCCAGTAGAGGCAGGAGAAAACATTGTATCCATCCATGTTGCTAGCCCACATAGAAAGCAGGCATTTCAAGCCTGTGAATGGTTAATAGATGAACTAAAGATTCAAGCACCAATATGGAAAAAAGAAGTTTCAGAGCACGGTGAAAAATGGAAAGCAGGATTGGGGTGAATTGATGGAAAAAGAAATAAAAGCGATCGTTGACATAACTGAAAAATCTGTAATCAGAAGAAGCGCTACGGCCACAGGTTTACTCAAAATATCCCAATCAGCACGAACTGCGATAATCAATGATGAAGTCAAAAAAGGTAATGTCATAGAAGCCTCTACTATTGCTGCAGTACAAGCGGTAAAAGAAACTCCAAGGATTATACCCCATTGCCACCCAATACCCCTAGAGGGTTGCGATGTTAATTGGAATTTGGACGGAGATGGACTTCGCTGTAACGTAAGTGTACTAGCACATTACAAAACAGGTATTGAGATGGAAGCGATAACCGGAGTTTGTGCTGGATTATTATGCGCCCTTGACATGATAAAATCATTTGAAAAAGATTCTACAGGACAGTACCCTAATACTGAAATCTGCGACGTCAGAATACTAGAAAAAGTGAAATCTGAATAACTTGAATCAACCGCATCATTCATTGAATGGTCAGTACCATAGATGCACATGGGCAAAGTATCTGACCTCTCGAACCACTTTCTCGAAGCCGTTGACATGGCGGCCATAGCAAGTGCGAAATGGCGAGGTAAAGGTGACAAAATGGCCGCTGATGATGCAGCTGTAGAGGCGATGCGCAGCACCTTTGACAAGGTACCATTTGATGGCAGAGTAGCCATTGGTGAAGGTGAGAGGGATGAAGCACCGATGCTATTCATCGGTGAACAACTAGGCTCTCAAATAGGCAATCCTCTGGTACCCTCCATTGACATAGCTGTTGACCCATTAGAATGTACGAATAATTGTGCAGATAACTTACCCAATTCAATTGCAGTATTGGCTGCAGCACCAAGAGGGGCTCTGCTTCACGCACCTGATTGCTACATGGATAAAATTGCTGCAGGACCTGAAATGGAAGGCCACATTAATCTTGATGCAGGGGTTGCTTACAACATCGAACAAGTCGCTTCAGTGTTAGACAAACCGGTCGAAGAAGTTCGCATTATTGCACTGGACAGGACGCGCCATGCCGACTTATTCAAGGAGATTAAACAAGTTGGCGCCCAACTCCATCTGCTTGGAGACGGAGATATCTCGGCAGCGCTATGGGCAGCAAGACCAGATGGTGAACATGACATGTTACTGGGAATTGGAGCTGCACCAGAAGGAGTAATCACCGCCACCGCAATACGTGGGATTGGCGGCGTTTTTGAGGGCAGATTAGTGTTTAGATCAGATGAAGAAGAAGCACGGGCAGAACAAATGATTGATGATGATTTAACTAGGCTTTGGGACGCCAAAGATTTATGCCGCTCTGATGATGCTATATTTGTCGCCTCGGGTGTTTGTGATGGCTATTTGCCCGGAGTGAAAATTCATGATAACGGCAATATGCACACTTTTGCAGAACTAATTGACGTACAGGCAGGTACATTGACTAGGCATGACCGTATTCACAAGCAGTGATGATATGTCCCAAATTCTGAGAATTGAAGTTCGCCTCCCTGATGGACACTGGGCGGGAGAGGCTACTCGTGAAAATCCATCATCGGTATTACAGATTATCGAAACTATGCCACTCAGCAAGGGAAGAGGAACCGCTCAAATCAGTACTGATGACCTATTGCTAGATCAACTTGAGAATTTACTGGGAGTTGAATCGGTTAATTTGCTAGGCAAGAATAAGGCTACTGTGACAATAGCCAGTGGGGGTGGCGGGTTTATCAAAGCCTTGCGTGTTGTTGGTGTAGTACCAAGAACTCCATTTGAAGTGATAGATGGGTGGGCAGACTGGACAATACAGTGTTCATCCAGCCAAGTTAAGCAACTAATTGCGCAAATAAAAACCGATGAGATACCAATGCGGTTAAAATCAACACGTTCCAATAACGAAAAATTGCTCACCGCAAGACAAACTCAAATCTTTGAATTAGCCAAACGCAAGGGATATTGGAACGTACCCAGAGAAATATCTATAACTCAATTGGCTAAATTAACCGGTTCTTCTAAATCNACAATATCAGTTATGCTTCACGCTATAGAGAGTAAAATAGTNGACACATTTTATGAGGAAATAATATAGAAATACGAACATGTTCGCAAAGACAATAAGGAAGACCCGTTCCTCGGNGNTACATGGACAATCTACCAAACACCTGGGATGAATGGATAACAAATTTTGGCGAATGGCAACATAGGGTTGGATTTAACCCCGATTGGCTAGGAGATTTTGAACTATCAGTGCTGTTTGATTGGGAACGAGCGGGTGACGTGATCGAATTTGGTGACTATGCTGGCCGTGCCAAATGGGAAAGGGCACTTCAAGTACCCCACCAAAGCATGCGTGATGCTTTAATCGCTATGATTACAGTACAAGGTGACACCGAATTTGCATCTGTAGAGCAACAAAGACATCTCCTCGCATCAGCACCTACCGATTACGACAGATATGCAGCAGCAAGAATCATGGCAGAAGAGCAACGTCACGGCTGGCAAATGGCTTACCTGTTGATGACTTACTTTGGTCAACAAGGTCGCAGAGAGGCACAAAAACTGTTGGAAAGAAATGCCCAGGACGGCGACCGCTTACTTGGAGCATTTAACCGACCAATGCCGCATTGGCTTGACTTCTTCTGTTACACAATGTTTGTTGACAGAGACGGAAAATTCCAACTAGGTATGCTGTCAACTTCGGCATTCAAACCACTCGCTGCTTCTATGGGACCAATGCTCAAAGAAGAATCATTCCACTTGGGAACCGGTTCCAATGGACTCAGGAGAATCATTAAGGCCGGGGTTATACCTCTAGACATGCTTCAAAGATACATCAACAAGTGGGTATCTACCGCCCACGACCTATTTGGCGTCGATGCTTCATCATCTGCTCATTGGGCATATGTTTGGGGTGTAAAAGGACGTTGGGACGAACGTAAAAAGCAGGATGCCGGCATCGAGGTTAACAAAGAAATTCTCAATGAAGAAGGTCGTGGGCATTATCATGATGAGATCGTCAGAGAAGTTGAGAAACTTTGTGGCTACTTACCTGAGGGTGTTGAGAAATTGTATGTCCCTCACGAAAACTTCAATCGTGACATAGGTGCAACCAAGGGCAGCAACTTCAATGTGGACGGAACACCTTTCGAAGGTAGTGACGATGATTGGCAATCCTATTTACACGAAGTAATGCCTAGGAAACAAGACGAAATAGATCTTAAAGAGTTATTCAATCAAGAGTGGATTGCTAATAAACCAATGTCTACAAGACAAATCGATTCTGGCATCGGCGCCAGCGCTTGAACCTTTACGGTGATCTAATGATTCCAGTCTCGCTGTATGGCATCAACGTCGAAAGATGTGAGAAATTTTATGAGCAATTACCTGATTTAGTTGCTGACAGTATTGATGACGAAGATTACTCCAAAACTTTGTTTGCCATACAAGACAAGGCATCGATGGAACACATACAGGTTGCTGAAAAATGGTCTAACCGAAAGCCATTTGCTTTCCCTGAAGAAATTGTCAACGAGATTGAAATGATTATTCGAACTGTCTCTTACCCTGACGTGGCCCTGCTAGAACACCTGCTCACTATTGATGAAATAGACGCTCAGCGAATTTCTGAATGGATGCATTTCTCCACAAATTTGTATCCCATCTATAGTCAAGAAGCTTGCCAAGCCCTGACAGACATGGGGCTAGAAACCCCATTCAATCTAGGAGACATGGCAAGTTACGGACTCTATGTTGCTCGTATTGAAGGACTCAAGATGTATGCTCCAGCTAAGGGTTTACCAGAAATAGGATTACCCCGATCAAGAATGCTCCAACTAGGTTTGGAGCGTTTTGAATGAGTAGTTTCGCAACTCATTTGAAATTATTCACAGTTGCCGTAATATGGGGTTTTGGTTGGCCTGCAGGCCGAGTTGTGGCCAATGATGTTCTACCTTTTACTGCCTCTTGGATACGTTATATTATAGCCACATTATGCTTTTTGGTCTATCTTAAACTTTCAAAACAATGGATGTTCCCAAATAAATCAGAATGGAAGGCATTATTTCTGATTGGATTTTTCTCAACTTGCGTCTATCAAGCATTTTTCATGTTTGGAATGCAATATACCGCAGCAGGAGATGCCTCACTTATGATTACCTTCAATCCTATTTTTACTGCGATATTAGCAGTTATATTCCTCAAGGAAAGTATGCACTGGAATTTAGTCACAGGGTTGTTAATGGGTATTACTGGCGTTGGAATATTATTTTACTACTCACCAAATGTTGACATTGATTTTGTCGATCGTGCTATTGGTGACTTACTGATCGCTGGTGCAGCACTTGCATGGGCCTGTAATACGATATTAATGAAAAAAGCCATGACTGAAACTAAAGAAAATTCGTCTAAACCATTGAACCCGTTAGAATTAACGGTGTGGTCATCTGTGGCTGGTCTGATATTGCTGACTCCAATAATGGCTGCTGAAACTATGACTCAAGGGTTTATTCTACCGAGTGCAAATGGGTGGATCGGTTTGGTATTTCTAGCAATATTTTCTACAGTTGTTGCATATGTGTGGTTCGCAGACGGAATAATCAAGATCGGCGCTTCAATGAGCGCTTTGTATGTTTACCTAGTCCCGCCATTTGGGATTTTAGGAGGATATCTACTGCTTGATGAAAAACTTGGATTGTCACTAGCATTTGCCTTTGTTCTTATTACTGGCGGAGTATTTGTCGCCCAGTCAAAAACCAAAAACGACAAGCAATCATCATGAAGTTTAACCTCTTGGCTTAACCATGGCGATTAACACAGTGGCTGTTATTGGGGCGGGGACCATGGGTGCTGGTATAGCCCAAGTTTGTGCTCAAAGTGGATGGCAAACTAACCTATTTGATGCATTTCCAGATGGCTTGGAAAAAGGCATGAAAACCATTGACGCATTTTGGGACAAAGGGATTGCTAGAGGTAAAACAACACAGCAACAAAAACAACAATGGTCACGAAACCTTAGTCAATTTACTGATATGAAAGCCGCTGTTAAACGGGCTGATTTAGTTATTGAGGCAGTCCCGGAAATACCAAAATTAAAATCTCAAATCTTTGAACAACTTGGNAAATTTACCNGTCCAAGTTGCATACTGGCAACTAACACATCATCTCTGTCAATTGCTGATATAGCTGCTGNTTCAGGATGTCCAGAAAGGGTCATTGGTATGCATTTTTTCAATCCTGTACCAATAATGAAATTGTTGGAGTTAGTTAAACATGATTTGTGTTCACAGAAGACTATTGAGATTGCCGAACAAGCTGGAGTTCTCATGAATAAAACCACAATTTTAGTAAATAATATCCCAGGTTTTGCTACCTCGAGATTAGGTGTTGTGCTAGGTAATGAGGCAATTAGAATGCTTGCAGATGGTGTTGCAAGTGCGAAAGATATCGATACTGCGATGGTGCTAGGTTACAAACACCCGATGGGTCCACTCGCTCTAACTGATTTAGTCGGATTAGATGTCAGGAGAGATATTCTAAGAAATCTACAGAAGTCTTTTGATGACAATTCATATGCACCTCACCCATTAATGGAAAAATTAGTTGCATCAGGTCGTCTTGGTAAAAAGACTGGCAAGGGAATTTATGATTGGTCTTCTGGTGAAGCAGAAGAATGTGAATTGCCTGAGTGATTACTCAAAGTTCGGTTTACGCTTTTCGATAAATGCTGTTACGCCTTCTTTGAATGCATCAGTAGTTCCCGCTGCTTCAATCAAAGTACGTTCATGTTTTAGATGAGTCTCGAAATCTTGCACAGACTGAACATCGAGTAGATGTTTAGTTGCCTCTTTGGTATGATTACCCCACTGAGACCACTTGAGCGCCCTCACTAAAGCAGAATCAAGTAAAGAATCATGTTCGACAATGTCATCTATTGCCCCTACTTGATGGGCTTTTTCTGCTGACCAGATTTCGTTTTCAAAGAAAAATCGTCTTGCGATTTGATCACCAACCAAACGAGGCAGCAACCACGTTGTTCCACCATCTGGCGAAAGCCCCATGCCAGAGTACGAAGCAGCCATCTTGGCACTGGGTGAACCAATGCGCAAATCGCATGCCAAAGCGAGACCAAGTCCGCCTCCTGCACATGCACCATTGAGAGCAGCTACACAAATAGTAGGTGATTGGCGCATTCGTACAAGTAAGGGATGGAGCACTCCAGTAAGGTCTCGTATTAACTGAGGTGCATCACCATCTTCTATCGCCTTAGCAAAGGCGTTGATATCAGCACCTGCAGAGAAAAATTTACCTTCACCGGTTAATACAATTGCCCCAACGCTAGTGTTGGTTAATCCGTCATCTATGGCTTTGGCAATTTCAGGTAAGAAAGTTCTAGAAAATGATTGTGTTGCTGACTGGCCAGAAAACCTAATCAATCGGACTCCTTGACCCATATCACTGAATGAAACACTCATTTTGACACCTCACAATTTGATATTGACATTCTTGACCTTGGTATAGAATCTCAAAGCATCCTTGCTTTGTTCTATGCCTATTCCGGATTTCTTCCATCCGGTGAATGCGGTTTGTGGGAAGGTTATCGGGTATTCATTAATTGAAATCATACCTGACTCTAAGTCTCTTGCTAATTTGTGCGCTCGACTTAGATCGTTGGTCCAAATACCATTTAGTAAACCAAAATCTGAGTGATTGGCAAGTTCTAACGCCTCTGCCTCTGTCGAAAATTTGGTCACTGACAAAACTGGGCCAAATAATTCATCATTGAATAATGAGTTATCTGAGTCAATTCCAGTAACTACAGTAGCCTCCATAAATGCACCTTCGCCATCTACAGCATTACCACCACAAACAATCTCGCCACCTTTTGAGAGACCTAATGCTAGTTTTTCCAGTACTTCAGTTCGATGATTGGTATGAACTAGACTGCCAATACGCACGCCTTCAGCCATTCCTGGACCGACTTTCCATTTACTCACTTCAGCCACCACAGCAGCTACCAACTCATCGTGAACGTCTTCATGGACAATCAGTCTAGAACCAGCCCAGCACATTTGTCCTGCATTCATGAAAATACCAAAACAGATTGCTTTTGCGGCATATTTCAAATTTGCATCCGGGAATACAATATTGGCTCCCTTGCCTCCAAGTTCTAGAGTAACTGGAGTTAGATTATCACTGGCTTTTGCCATTACCGTCTTACCGGTTGGCACACCTCCAGTAAGTACGACTCCGTCAACCCCTGGGTGGCCAGCAAGAGCATCACCAATCAAACCACCAGAACCGGTTATTAC
Source organism: Methanobacteriota archaeon (assembly GCA_002726395.1). GTDB lineage: Archaea > Thermoplasmatota > Poseidoniia > Poseidoniales > Poseidoniaceae > MGIIa-L1. Next base: position 25,832 of record PBTA01000044.1, read on the forward strand.
TTGTAAAACACCATTAGGTAGGCCTACTTCTGCTTCTTCTATTTTCTTCATCCACGCTAACAGAGAGAGTGGAGTCCATGATGCAGGTTTTGCGATTACTGTACAACCTGAGGCTAATGCTGGAGCAATGGAACGAAGGGCTAGTTGGAGTGGGAAATTCCACGGGACAATGTGTGCGGTGACCCCGAGCGGTTGGCGAAGTGTGTAATTTAGTCGGTTGCCGGGAACTGGTATGGTTGAGCCTTCGATTTTGTCTGAAAGACCAGCAAAGTACTCTAATGTCCATGCACCGTATCTTACCTCTGAAAGGGCTTCTCGAAATGTTTTTCCGTTGTTTTCAGATTCTATTTTCGCTAATTCTTTTGCTGCACCATAGGTGGCTGCTGCCATTTTATTCAGTACTCTACCGCGCTGAGCCGGATCCATATTCTTCCATTCAGAACTAACTAAAGCATCCCTAGATGCTGAAACACACCGGTTAACATCATTTACCGATGCTTTTGGAACTCGGGCAATTGTTTCACCTGTAGCTGGGTTTATTGCTTCGCTATAATCACCATTTTCAGAACTAGTCCACTCGCCTGCAATGTACATCTTTTCTTCGCTCATAAACCGTCCATGAAGTGACCGTTCAAAGGTGTTCGCCTCGCAATCCAGATTAGCAATTGACCCATATCCGAGTTTTTTCATGATAACTATATTTGACAGAGTGTCTTACAATATACATGACTCGAACAATTGGTCTCGCTGATGCCACGGCTAGAACGATTGCTAATCGGCCGCCAAGATTGTTGATTATTGCCGGAGCAACGGGGACAGGGAAATCTACTGTGGCAATGAAAATAGCCGCTAAGAGCAACTTTGCTAGACTTCTCTCAACAGATGCGATTCGAGAAATAATTCGAACATACGATGTCAATGCCGAAAACCTAGCGCTGCATCGCTCTTCCTTCTCAATTGGCGAATCGAATGATGCAGTTATTGATTGGCTGGATACTTGTCAAGCCGTTGAGAACGGCATCGAAGCGACAATAAATCGTGCCATGCGAGAAGGTATCGATTTACTAATAGAAGGAGTACACATCATACCTAGTGACAGATTAATTAGAAGTTGGATTGAATCTGGAGGGATTGCAGTTGGAATTATTATGGCTGTTAGCGACCAAAACAAACACAAGGAAATGATAAAATCTAGAGATGCTCATTCATTCCGCAGACCAGATCGTTACATCGCAAATTTTGACCGAATCAGAAAGATTCAGGATGGCCTTATTGAACGCTCTAAAATTTCTGCTTGGCCGGTTGTAGACATTTCTAGAGTTAGTAGCGACCACGAAAAAATTGAACACTACTTGGATATTGCTTGGAATGAGAAGCAAACTAAGCAGCGATGATGAAAGTGAAATTGGTTTCTAAAGTAGAGGAATCATCCGTGACTCCTAACTCTAATGATATGGATATTGATGATGAGTCAACAACAACAGTTGTGATATTCAACATCTTCACCTCAACACCTCTTATCTCACCATGATGGAGAAGGTCGTCATGAATACTCTCCATAGCAATATCTGCCGCTTCAATTCGTTCTAGACCGCCATTAATCCACAACTCAGTACGGTTTTCGGCAAGTGAAGGTAGTTCAAGCATAACTTCCTTAGTAGTCTCGATAACAGAATCTGAATTTGCTTCGTGCGCTGAGGTTAGTCCAGCTACCTTAACACTGAAAACCGCCATTGACAATAATGAAAGGAGCAGAACCACACCAGTCGCTAATAGCATTTGAGCGCGGTCATCATGGGTCGTTTGATACACTGTTTGACGCATCAAGCACCACCCCCGATATTCCACAACGTAAGACTGATAGTCCAAGCATCAGCATTAACCGTGACTAAATGATGTACCGTTACAGTTGGACCTGAAGAGGTCCCAATAAGCCCGTAAGGGTTTGAGGTTGCACTATTTTTGGCTAGCCAACAGTTTGCTTGTTTACCGCTAATCAATGCCTCTTGCAGAATTGTGCAAGCACCGTCATAATCAGAATCTGCGAGTAGTTCGACAATCCTATTCTCACCGCTTATTTCTGCATCTAATCCCAAACCGTACTGGAGTACTGATTCACCAGCTGCCTCCAAACTTGCATCATGGGCAACAGACCTGGAATCGGGTACATCTATTCTTATCAAAAAAGTTGCAGACATAAAAAATAACCAAAATAACGTTAGCATTTCAAGAATATGAATTTGCCCGTCTTCATTACTCTGCAGCTAACCATCTCCTCATCTAGACACAGGCACAAAGGCGCCACCTGAGGGATTTAATCCGACAGTATATATGGAGTCAGACGTCGCTATCACTTGGGAAAAGGCATGACTAGAATCACCGATAAGGTCTGGGCTAAATACTAATAAATTAAAAGCAAGTAATGCGGCAACAATCATCATACCTGAGTGCTTAAAACCCGCGGAAAATCTACCGTTAGCCATAAGTCCTGCCATAGAACCATTACCAATGGCCTGCATAGTGACGCCATAATAGAATACGGTGACGAAAAATAGTGGATCTATCGCTCTTATCGTCATGTTCCCAATATTTGCTCCGCCTGAATCTCCGCTGCCTTCATCACCGGAATTTGACTTCGCAATAGCAGGAATAAATATTTTACCTAACAGAGTAATTACCCCCAAGAAAACGAAGTATGAAGTCCATATAACCGCAATGTAGGAGCCGATAGCTCGGGTTCGTTCACCTTCTAGGAATTTAATTTCCCTTGAGTCATTGGCAGCAGTTACCAAGATGTCTGAAATTTTTCCTCCAGCCCGGTCTGCTTCAGCAATCAAGGTAATAGCACGTTTAACTAATGGCGTACCAACCCGGTCTGCAAATTGTTTTATGACGTCGCTAAACTTTATGCCCCAACTCAACTGGTCAGACATCTTTTTTACTTCATCATTTAGTGCACCATACTCTGATTTAACCAATGTTTGGACGGCAACTGTCATCGAAAGACCTCCTTTCCAGTATTCTGCCATATCTCTCAAGAAATCTGGAAATTTCGCCTCAATTTCGTTTTTCCTGGTCTCTACTTTTTCCCAATAATATGAGGCAGGATACAGTAATAAAAAGAAGGTCAAACCAAAGAAATTAAGAAATATCATTGGTCTTAAGTCCAAGGGTCCTAATTCTACTTTGGGCCCCAACCAGAATGATTTGTTATTCATATTACTCGGAATTCCATCATAAAAGTCAACAGTCATATCGAATTGTGCTGAACTGATTTTCTTGCCGTCTTCGAGCGAAAATATCGCAACCTCATATTTGGTATCTGGCACCATATCATCGATTTCAATATTGCAGACATCACTGGATTTACCAGTATTACCCTCAAAGAAATTAACCACATTGGAATCTGAGTCTCTTATCAGAACGGAGTAATTTGTTGGAATTGTTGCTTCAACTGTGCAGTCTAGAGATAACGGCTGTTGAACTATTACAGTGCCTTTGTTCTGTTCTGGCATACCAGGGACATCAAAGGTCTTGCCTTTTGAGACAAAGTTGACCCATGGACTTTCCGACCATTCCAATTGATCAGCTCCATCCTGTAATATTGCACACGATTCATTTGCTTGGTAGGATGGTTTGAGGTTGCCACTAAATTCTGCAGAATAATCGTTGCCAAAATCATCTTGAGCAGTCGCCCCACAAAACACATTGGTAAACATTGGTTCACCATTTGCAGTCGGGATAAATCCGGAATTTGTCACCCACATAATACCAGAAGACAAACCTAAAATTACTGAGAAAAAGATGATGATATAGAGATTTTTTAATGTCTTATCATCTTTGGGAAGATCTAGTTCAACAACTAGCTTTTTCTTTTTCTTCCTAGCCATTTTTACACCTCACATTTCTTGTTCTTTACTGCTTGTGTATACTAATACTGCATATGCTAGGTGAATCATTGGTATGAATCCCAAAACGATACCATACAACATTCCTTCTGACATCTGAGCACCAGAACCTGAAACCCAGAACATAATTACTAGCATAACAATAAGGAACAGAGGCATTGCTACAGCAACTACAATGTATGATTCGGCTAGTAATGCTATTGTTTCGAGAAATTGTTGTAGTCTAGTACGGTTTTCTCTCATGTAATGTTCAGCACGGTTGAGGAAATACAGTTTAAGATGCCCTCCTGAGGATAGCGTCCCTACCATTCCTTGGAAAAATTCAGTCAGCCATATTGATGCTGCTCTATCTACGCTCAACTTTATCGCGGTAATCAAGTCATAACCTAACAGTGTAACATCTCGATAGATTAAACCAGCATCTTCTGATACGTCGCCATAGATATCTTTGTTCATCGCCAGAGAACGAAAAATCTTGGCGGGAGTTGCATTTGCTGCGGACATGGCAGCAGTATATGATGCTGCATATGGAAGGTACTTTTCGATTTGAGCGCCACGCTTATCCGCCTCTCTTTTGGCACCGCCCTTAATAAGCCTAAATCCTGCAAATGGAATGATTGCCCCTCCAAGAGCCAAAATTAGCAATTTTAATGGAGCTGGAAAAATTCTAGTGGCATAGTCTGGACAGCCGTTACCTGGTTTTGATTTATCGATTAGTTCAGGTTCCCAATATTCCCAGTCTAAACACGGGTTGATTGTTACTGGATCTTGAAGAGTCTCCCAGAAGGCTATGACACCAATTTCTGGCATGAAGAATATACCAACGATTCCCCAACATACAACTGCAATAGCCATCGATGTGAATATTACTGTTGAGAGATAAACCTCTGGCATAATCCCCATGGAACCTTTTACCAAATTTTCAGACAGATCAGTATCCTTTCGAGCTCGCTTCTTCAAAACTCTGCCAAGAATTCTATTACAGAATCTTTGCCATGCAGTAAGTTCCATGCTTCTAACCTCCTATCAACGCAGACCGTCAACACGAGCAAGAATCTCATTGGGACGAACGTAGTATTCT
>PBTA01000045.1 GCA_002726395.1 Methanobacteriota archaeon
TGGAAGGTTTCGGGAGTTGTAATTAGGATGTCTGGTGGTTTACGTACTTGTTTGGCTCGTTCACTTTGGGTTGTATCACCATGTCTAAGACCAACTCTCAGACCAACAGATTCCCCTATTTCTTGCAGCCTTCGGTCAACATCTCGATTAAGAGCCCGCAGTGGAGTAATATACAGGATTGACAGTGGCTCCCATTGTTCTACTAGACACCGATTTATTACCGGTAATATGGCTGAAAGAGTCTTTCCTGAGCCAGTTGGAGCGATTAATAATCGGTCGCCACCAGCAATGATTTGCGGTATTACAGAGTCTTGGATGGGAGTAGGTTGCCATGACCTTTTTCCCAGTTCTTTTTGCAGTTTTTCATCAAGCAGGGAAAATACACTTGACATACTCTCCCCACCCCCGTGTTGTAACCTTCAACCCCTTACATTTGATTATTTGTAGTAATGAAGATAAATCAAAACATCAAAGAACTCAAACAGTAAGAGCAGGTAGCAAGGAGTGGTGAGGACATGGGGATATTTGGAAATATGTGGGAAAAACAACACGGTAGACAACTATTGATTGCGGCAACTGCCTTTGGTGCTGCAGCCGTTTTACTAATGGTTAGTGCATACCAACTACTCTTTTTGCAAAATAATGCTGATTGGGGAGAATTAACCGGTGCCGCAATCGGCATGATTGTACTGTCGAGCATTGTATTAATAGTGGCTACACCAGAATTCCTCAACCTTCGAGGATATGTTAATGTCCTAGCTGAATTAAAGGAAATTGAATCAACTTCGGAACTTAAAAGAAGAAGATCCGAAGGAGATGAAGCTGCAAAATCCCTTGGTGCAGGACATGCACAATCCTGGGATGACTTCCTGGTAAGTAAAGGCCTCAAAAAGAGAAAATGAGGGTAAACATTGTCCGACCAACATCCGCTGAACAATCTCCTTAGAGAGATGCTATTAGCTGTAGCAATGATATCCTTCTTAGTACTGGGACTTTGGGCACATACTGGGACTATGCCGCCCCTTGTAGTTGTTGAATCATCATCTATGATTCATGAAGAATCGGGTGAAGTAGGAAGTATTGATGCTGGGGATTTGATTTTGGTTATGGACAGACCCTATGACAAAATCGTTACATTTGCAGAATCAAGTGACCGATCAAACAAAAATTATGGTTATGAAATGCACGGAATGAATGGCGATGTCATAATTTATCAAAAAAATGGTGATTCTGGGACGCCAATTATTCACCGGGCTATTTTACGTGTTGAGGCAAGTCAAACCATTTCTCCTGATAGAAGCGTTCCAACAGATGCCAACAATTCTGCCCATTGTCCTGATGGCGGAACTTGGGATTTGGGAATTGTTGATACTGACGGTGAAATTGGCACCTGTGTCCTTACATGGTCTGTTCCTGGCACTAATGTTAGTGATGTGGAAACGATAACGATCCATTTTGATGGTCAGCAAGCTGGTTATTATGATTGTAAACGATTCACCCATGCCAATGTAGAACCGTATCTGGTAGTTTGGAATTGGCAGCCAAAACATTCAGGTATTGTCACTCTTGGAGATAATAACCAATGTTCAGTTGACCAAGGAGGTTTAGTAGTTAATGGGTCTTCTGGAGTACACAGTACCTCAGGAGTTGCTGGACCTGTTCAAGAAGCATGGTTGGTAGGGGTTGCGGGTGGCGAAATACCATGGCTTGGCACTGTCAAATTAATGCTGAGTGGTCCTAATTCACCTGGCACACAATATGTACCTGGTTCATCTTTTGTATTTCTCGCCATGGTAATTGGTGGAATTATATTGGCGCCATTAGGTCTAGAAATGGCCTTGAAGCAAATAATGGACTCATCCCCTGAACTGAAACAAGCAGAATTAGAAACAGATCATTCCTCAGAAGAATAGGATGATTGCTCTAAAATTGCTGCTTGCATAGTCAATTCGCCTTTTGCTACAAGTAAGGCGAGTTGTTTAGTTATGGTAATGTGACCGTTTGACATTTTGCGACTTTGTGTTTGAATGTATTTTACATCACCATGCTTCGGCGTTAATTCACGTTGTTGCCATATTCTCTGTCCACTATTAGCCGCGATTCGTAGCGCAGAAATAGCATGGTTATTCCTAACTAGACCGCTTGAAGTCTTACTTTCGTTAACTTGTTCAATGACCCAATTTTTTGCTAAACAGAGATTAATCATTTGGTCCCGTATTAACGGGGCACCATCACCAATCCGAATTAACATAGTTTGGAAATCTAAAGATTGAGTCAATTTTTCTATTTCTGGAGTGAGTTCAGCAACCGATGCTAATTGAGAGACTCCGATAAATGCCCCATCTACTAACCATGCAAGTCCCGGGTAAGGTCCTGGGTCTATACCAATGGTCAGAAGTACCGACTTTTCGATTCCTCTTAACAAGAATATTGCCGAATAAACCGCAGATTCTATGCTATCTAAACTTACAGGTATTGACCTACCAACTGCTGGTTGCTCGAGTATTTCAGCCGGTGAGGAGAACCATATTGTTGTGGGATTAACTATCTCTGTACGGCTATCTATTACCTCAAATTTTAGATTTCTTGACCGCAACACTTCAATAAGCTTGAATGACAATTGGAAATCTTCTGTACGGATTACCAGCCTCGCCATGACCAATGCAATACCTTGGCATCAACAAACCTACCGAATTTTAGTAAGCGTACAAAAGTCAAATTATTTGAACAAATTATACCGAAGTAATCAAAAGCGCTTGACATTGATATTAACCCGTGAGCAGTAAGTATGAGAGAGAACTTCGTCAAGTTCTCGCTGGCTTATCTAAAGGCGTTGAAGCGATAATCAAATCTTGTAATGAGATTGAAAAAACTAAGATGCGCTTAGTCGAACAACGACCTTTTTTGGTAGTAAGAGCGGCTGGCTCGGGAATTGAGGGTTCTGGTGATTTGCTCGCTTTAAGGGGTGATTTATGTTTCCCAATAGAAGTAAAATCATCTAAAAAAGATAAACTATACCTATCGGGACGAACTGTAGATCAGTATAATTCATTAGTGTATGAAGGAAATCGTTCCTCTCTATTGCCTTTATATGCCTTACGTCTAAAGGGTGTAAGAGGTGATTCTTGGAGAATTTTCCGGGTAGAAACCGATACTTTACACAGCAAGCTGAGACAATTAGCACCGTTTATTCCAAGCCTACCAAAGACAAGAAATGGTAAACCATACTTAAATTGGGATGATGGTTTAGCGCTAAATGAGTTTATTGCCCTGGTTTGTTCAAAATTTGGCCACGAGGTAGATTCTCTAGACACACTACAAAAACGTACAACCGAATTATCTGCAACAATCGAAAAATCTAGCAACCAAAATAATGAGCAGCCAAAAAGAGATATTCTAGCTGAGTTACTAAAAAGAAAAGTTAGTTGATTAGAAGTATGGAATTACTAAGATAAATACAATCATGCCTAGTAGCGCCAAAGACGATATGTTTGATGCCTTGCTGGAGATATGTTCTATCCACATTGGATTAATATCCCAGAATTTTAATTTTTTACCTATTTTCTTTACCACATTGAGAATTCCTCGCAGCATATCTTTGAACATGTGCCCACCATCAAATGGAACCATTGGAATTAGATTTGTGAAGCCCAGTAAAATATTAACCCATAATAACCAAAAGAATAAGTTGACGAAAAATAGTAAGCCACTTGTCCCTAAGGTTTGGGCGAACACATTGTCTTCTGCCTCGAGTAATGATTCCTCAAAAGGATGCATTGAAACGCCCTGCAATTCAAAAGGAACAATCATCAAGCTTAGTGTATGAAGTGGAGCCATTACTGACTTTTGAGCCAAATTACCGTCCCACCTAGGCGATAAAGGACCTGCTAACCTATCGATACCGGCAGTACCGCCAGAAAGGCCTTCAACTCCTAAAAATGGCTGACCCTTCTCAACACCTATTGATTCTAAATTACCTTTTGACCAACCTAGTGCAAGATAATAATCATACTTATCAGATAGAGTTGCATTTAGTGTCTCAACTTGTCCATCACTATGTTTAACAGTAAGAGCAATTGTTTCATTGGCACTGTACCCCTCCATAGCATCATAGAAAGCATCAACATCAGAGATTTCTTGCCCGTCGATATATTGGATTGTGTCCCACGGTTGAAGACCTGCTTGGTATGCGCCCTCATCTTGTACTATCCCCCTTACGTGGACTGCATCGTCGGTGGCTACGAATTGGCTGGCTAATCCACCCAAAAACATCAAACAAATAATAGCGGCAAAGATGTTGGTTGCTGGACCAGCTGCAAACATTCGCATTCTTTCTCTACTAGGTGCGTTGGTCAATTCCTCATATTGTGGTTCTGCAAAGGCTCCAAGTGGCAAAGGGCCTAATTGCAACAGTCCAAATGACCGAATACGCATACCATGAGCTCTTGCTTGAAGTCCGTGACCGTATTCATGAATCACCAGGGCAACAATGAATGCTAGAGCACCCCAACCTAAGGGGATTACAGGATTTATTCCGGGTAGAGCAACAAGTTCACTAGCAGATGGTGGATCAGTTTGTGGCGGACTTATTATAGCGGTAATGAAAGCAACTACCATCAATATACCAACCATCAACATAGAAAATACGCAAACCCACAAGGAGATTTCACCATAAAATCGCCAAAAGCCTCGAGGACTTGCGGTTTTATCGAGTATTTTTAGACCTTTTTTGCTTCTAACCATCAATATTACACCAAAAACTCTAGTAGCATTCCACCTGTCCAGAGTACCATTATTCTCCCAAATCCGTAGCAAAACATACCAGACTAGAATCAAAATCATTATGGCCGACCAGTCGAAATTAACCGTCCCCCAGTCAGCAGCCATGCCCTGTCCTGCAAGTCACTTAATTTGAACATTGACAAAACATGAACAAACTTGAAGAATGACCGATTGGAGGGGATGATATGGAACCGCTGAGTGATGACATAGCCGCTTGGTGTACTGAGACTTGGAGACAGTCCCCCGAAGAAATACTAGAATGGTTTGAAGATGAGAACTCTATCCAGGTTTTCATCAAATTGACGCGTAGTGTTTTAATTGCAGATTTTGTGTTTAAAGAAAATGCTGCTAACAAGACCACCGATCGAATCGACATTAAGCACCATTTACATATCCCGTTAGATATTTGGAACCCGGGTTCAATTCAAGCAACAAGAATAAATGATGGCAGAGTTAGATTTAGGCACCGGAATTCAGATATTATTCTAGCAGCAAAATTACGCGCTCCAGAGTGGGGTAAAACAGTACTAGAAGACTGGTTAATGAACTTACGAGGAGAGCAACTAAGGCCTAAAGATCGTAACCAAAGATTAGCATCAATCAGAAGAACCATGCAAATTGTTGATAGAAACCTGCAGGCTGCTTCTTTGGATAATGCTAATCAGGACTTAGAACTAATATCTCATCGAATCACTTCGGCTGAAATTGGTCTAAACCCATTTGAAAGCAATAGGGTTGAAGAGGAATAATCAACTCAAACGAACTTTGTATCTTTCTTTACCATTTACATAGAGAGATATTGTTCCGGATGAAGAAACACATATAGCCGCACATTCAGCAAGTTGCGATATCGCTCTAGCCGCTAAATGGCGACCTCCTTCGCCGTATTTTGGTTGAGTTCCCGCCGGAACCTGGATATATCTTCCTGCATCACTAGCAACACCATCTTTGTTGAAAAATATCGCTCCGTCCAGCCAAGCAAACTCGGCCATAGTTTCATGATTTTCATCAAGTAGGATACTCTTTCTTTCCGCATCATGACCTTTGAATGGATTGAGTACTAAAGGTGTTGAAAATTTCCTTAGTTTAGGCAGTGAGCCAATCGCAAATAATGCACCAACAGAATGTCCTTCTCTACCTCTAGAACCGATGTGACGTGCTAGTTGCATTGCTTTGGTTAGAACCTCTAAATCAATTCCAGTCTCATTAGCCAAACTAGCAAACCTATTGGCACTAAGCATTGTTGTATCAATAGAAAATAATCCGTCAATTGGATCGCCAAGAACCACTAAAATTCTCTCCCCCTGAGATATTCGACCCTCACCAATAGCTTGCAAAACCATATCATGTAACTGGGTTAAAATCTGTAGTCCCATTGCAGAAAGTGATTCGTCCATTAATTGAACAGATATATCTGATTCATCAAATGACTCAACTACTCTAGATTTACTGCTAAGGATGGTCATTTCAGTGCCTTTAGGAATTATATGATAAATTTGCTTAATTTTTTTTACACTATTAGAGATCATAATCACACTGTCAAATTGTTTCCTATCTGAAGGAAATGCACTGGCGACCAGTTTTGCTAGGTCTACCACGCAAACACCTACTCATTAGTTGTATCAATACCGGGCAACTGGTCTTCTGATTCACGATAAACAGTTCTCATATTACTAATGAAATTACGTTCCTTAATTACCAAAATGTATTCATTAAAACCTGGGTCTTCTTCACCGTTGAGGTGTTTGAGCAATACTTCTAGAGTAATCCTAGCACCCTCACGGTGTGGATAACCAAAGATACCCATTGAAATTGGTGGGGCAACTATCTTTTTTACGTCATCCATTTCTTTAATCCTGTCAAACAAATTATGATAGGTTTCAGGAAGAAGTTGCCGTCTTGACTCATCTTGGCTTGGACGACGACAATCTGGACCCACTACATGGAAGATGTGTTTGAAATTATTTCCTAAGTCATATGGTTCAGTTACTACATTTTTAGTTACTGCACAAGGTGGAGCGTTGATTTTTCGCTTTTCTAGACAAATATTCCTAGTAACCTGGGTTAGTTCTTCCCCTGCCTTAGCATGTACTTGGGCATCCAAGCCTTCTCTACCTGAGAGACGGTTATTAGCAGGAGTAATTAGTACATCACCTGTATGATTCCAAACATCCCCACCAACTACTCGTAACACACCCCATTTACAAGTACGGGCCATATATAATTCCGGCATCGTACAAGCATGGAGGGCTGTCTTACTTATCAAGTTCGCAAGATTGTTTGATTTTCACATCTATTTTGTGATTTATGCATTAGGCGATGAATACTTTGGAATACTTCATTATCTTCCTAGTACTGGACATAACGATAGCATGGCTGTAGGATATGTACTTGTGAATGTGACTCCAGGAATGGAGATTGAAGCTTTTAATCAAATCAAAGGGATGAAACATGTTGATGATATAACCGTGCTGTTTGGTGATTATGACTTAATCATAAAATTAGTTGCTGAGGATTTAGCGTCGATTGCCAAAACGGTCGTAGAAACAATAAGACCAGTTAAAGGTGTAATCAATACAAAAACCCTAGCAGGCGCAGACATCTAATTCATTGGCTTTACGCATGCTGTTTATGCTATTTTCTTGGTTTCGAAAGGTGTGCTGCGGCCCATATGTGGCGCAGTATAGCGGTTTTTTGGGGATAATACTATATACCCAACCAAATTACTTGGTACCGGAGGTTATCCAAAATGTCTGATAAGAAATATTTCGTCCTAATGGAGGGCGGACAAGATACGAGCCAAGTATTTGCGAGCAAACAACCACGTGGTGCAGCCCTTAAAGCTGCAACCCGTGGACACACCAGCATACGCCTGCGTGAGCGTGGAACTAAGAGAGTCCACTGCTTCACTGGTAGTATTGCAATGGTTGACAAGCCTGCAAATGGCCCGGCTTGGCTTCCTGACAAGATCAAGAAGGCAAACGTCAAGAAGATCGGAATCGAGCACCTTTGAGTTGCTTAACCGAGTCATTTGACCAATTATGAACTAATATATTCCGCGGAATATAACTGCCTCTCTGAGGGTTTAGGCCCTCGGGGAGGCTTTTTTTAATTTGATAAAAAATGNACAAGTNACCTAATCTACTGGAGCTAGANTAGGCTTTANCCATCCACCCACCCATAACGCAATTATAATCATTAAAACTTGACCTACTAACCTTAACACGTGCCAAATCATGGCAAATGTCTTACCTTCTAATGGTACATCATTAATCCACATATTGAGGTTGGCTGAATAAATCGCCACTAAAAATAACGCCATTAGCATTCCAGAATACTTTCTCGTTCTAGGAATAATTAATCCCAATCCTAAACCGATTTCCATGCCACCGGTAATTAGAACCCAAAATGTTGGATCACCAAGGATACCTGGCACTATTGGTTCAAACCATTTAGGGTCTTGAAAATGAGCAATTCCCACATTAATGAAAAAAAGCCCTAAAACTGCTGAGAAGAGATTTTGTAACAAAGCAGTCTTATTCATCCATTATCGCCTTCAATAACGAACTTTTTGTCTTGTTAGCGTACGCCAAATTCGTTGAAGAGGATCATAGTAACGGTCGACTACTCTTTCCTTTAACTGAATAATTGCATCGTCAGTAATTTGAATTCCAGCAGGACAAACCTCTGTACAACACCGAGTAATATTACAATACTCAACACCAAATTCTTTTTTGATTTCCGGAATTCGGTCCTCTTGATCTAACGGGTGCATTTCGTATTGAGCTAGTCTAACTAGATTTCTTGGACCAGCAAACTCGTCAAATAATGAGTGGTCTCTAAGTACGTGGCAAGTGTTGACGCATAGAAAACACTCAATGCATTCTCTGAATTGTTGCACTCTGTCTGCTTCATTTTGATTAAATTCCCAATTCATCTCATCCGGACCGTTGATTGGCTTAATTTTCTGCGCCATTTCATAGTTCCATGAAACATCCGTGACTAAGTCTTTAACGTGAGGGAATGCCTTCATTGGCCTAATTTCGATTGGTTTACCATCCTCAGTCTCGTCTACAACATCACTCATTCGAGTCATACACATCAAACGCGGACGACCATTAATTTCAGCTGAGCATGAGCCGCACTTCCCTGCTTTACAATTCCATCTTACTGCAAGGTCTGGTTCCTGTTCATGTTGAATACGATGAACACAGTCTAAAACAACCATCCCTTCATCTAATTCAATTTCATAATCAGCTAATTCTGCAGTCTCGCCTTCGCCTCTAGTGATGGTGAATTTCTGGATCTTTCCTTTCAAAGACATCAATTTTCCCCTCCAGCTTCTGCTGCTCTTTCAGCAATCATGGCTTTTACTTCATTGATTGCATCTTTGAGGTCGTCACGCATCTCTTCCTTAGCCTCTTGACGAATCTTGATTTCTCCATCTTCCATGTAGATAATGTTGAGAGTCTCGCCCCAATACTCATCATCCGGGACAGGGAAGTCATCTCTTGTATGGCCGCCCCTACTCTCTTCACGAGTCAATGCTGCAAGAGTTGCTACGTATGAAACATCAACCATGTTTTTCAAATCTAATGCTTGATGCCAACCGGAATTATATTTTCTTGAGGAACCTGGATAGGCAGATTTTCTTCTAGTATCGAAAGTCTTCAAATCCTCGATGGCTTCATCAAGCTCATCCTTTGTCCTAATTATGCCAACCTTTGCTTGCATCATCTCACGTAATTCATCATAAATAAGACCAGGATTCTCTCCGCCCTCATTATTGAATGGTTCGAGCATATCGGTGATTGCTGATTTTACTTGAGAGTCGTCAATAACTGGTTGTGCAAGGTCTTTTGAACGCTTTGCGGCAAATTCTCCTGCACGCTTACCAAATACAATCAAGTCAGACAATGAGTTGCCTCCAAGCCTGTTAGCCCCGTGTAATCCGGATGCTACTTCACCACAGGCATATAACCCTGAAATTGTTGTTTCTTGACTTTCAGCGTTGACGATTACTCCGCCCATAACATAATGTGCAGTCGGACCGACTTCCATTGGTTCCTTTGATATATCAACGCCGGCCAATTCCTTGAATTGGTGGTGCATTGAAGGTAATTTCTTGAGAATTGCTTCTTCACCACGATGTGAGATATCAAGGAAAGCCCCACCGTGCGGCGAGCCCCTACCGGCCTTTACTTCTGAGTTAATGGCCTTGGACACTACATCACGTGTGAGTAGTTCGGGAGGTCTCCTGACCGTGGCTAATTTTCCTGAAACAATCTCTTCTACCCATTGGTCAGACTCTTCTATAGTTTCGGCGTGGTCTCCAGCAAACATTTCAGGGACGTAGTCAAACATGAATCTATCACCCTCAGAATTTGTTAACCTGCCACCTTCACCTCTAACTCCTTCAGTGACCAGGATGCCTCTTACAGAAGGTGGCCAGACCATTCCAGTTGGATGGAATTGGACAAACTCCATGTCTCTAAGTTCGGCACCAGCCCATAGGGCCAATGCGTGACCGTCTCCGGTATATTCCCAGGAACCAGAGCAGACTGACCAAACTCTAGTGATTCCACCAGTCGCAAGGACCACAGACTTGGCTGAAAATGCATGGAAGTCTCCGTCAACTCTAGTGTAGGCAACACAACCAGTAACTCTGTCACCTTCTTTGAGAAGGTGCCTTACAGTATATTCCATAAATATGTCAATACCTTCGTGGATGCCTCTTTCTTGCAGTGTACGAATGAGTTCAAGACCAGTAGCATCACCAACATGAGCAAGTCTAGGGAATGTGTGACCACCGAAATTACGCTGGTTGATTAGATTCTTTGGTGTTCTGTCAAATACCGCACCCCATTGCTCTAATTCTCTAACTCGATCTGGTGCTTCTTTAGCGTGATACTCTGCCATTTGCCAATTGGCTAGCCATTTACTACCCTTCATTGTGTCATGGAAATGTACTTTCCAGCCGTCACGAGGATCTGCATTTTGTAACGCAGCAGCACAACCGCCTTCAGCCATTACAGTATGTGCCTTGCCTAGCAGAGATTTAGTGATAATAGCAGTTTTAGCGCCGCTACGAGCCGCTTCTATTGCGGCGCGAAGACCTGCCCCACCTGCACCTATCACGATGACGTCGTATTCGTATTTCTTGTAATCTTCTGTCATGTTTTCACCTCAAAAAAGTATCAAATTCCATTCTGCAAGTCCGGTAAAATAACCTTCATTGTAAGCTAGAACCCATAGATCGCCAACAAAGACGAACGCAAGAGAAGTCCAAAACCAGAAACCATGAGACCTATTTGCAATGCTCAATTTGTCAAAAATTCTGCCACGAATTTTGCTAATTCCGGTCGTCCATCGATCTAGTGCACCACCAGCGAGATGTCTCAAAGCGTGACAAGATGTAACATACATCGTCAATAAAAATGCTTCTATAGCCATGATGAAGGTACCGATGGAGAAACCATATTGNCCACCTTCAAACGTTAGAGTATGAGTCACGTCCCACCATTTAATCGCAATAATGATCATTGCCGCATAGAGAAAATATCTGTGCAAGTTGTTAAGGATGAAAACGCGTTTCTCACCCTTGTACCCTAGTTTCTTGTTGATATCAGGTTCATCAACCCAACAAGCTGTTGGGCTAGCAAAAAAGGTCCTGTAGTAGACCCTGCGCATGTAGTAGCAAGTACCTCTAAATCCAAATGGAATCCACAAGACTAGAATTGCTGCATTGACCCAATGAGGATGGTCCCAAGCAGATAAGCCAAATAAATCCCATTCTAGAACGTTAGGNGAGAAGATTGGTGACATGANAGTACTCCCGTCTAAGTCGTATGAAATACCGGTATCATGTAAAAATAGTCGCCAGAAGGTGTAGATTAGTGCAAATGTCAATGCAAAACCCATGGCTAGTGGCTGAGTCCACCATTTATCGACACGGTTGGTACGACCCAGTCCGTTGATTACTGGCAGTTTTATTCCTTCACCCAAAGTTCTCACAGCCTTCCCCCGAGGGGGCGAACANTCTATGCCTAACGCGCACAGTCTTTGAGGTTGATTATTTCATACATATTTTCAACTGGCTATTTTGTTGACAACATCCATTGCTTCTTGGACCATAGTATAATTCGCCCAGTAAGATTTTGATTGCCACATTTTGATGCCATCTTGGCCGATTAGTTGCACGGTTGGAGTGACTGGGTTGCCAAACCCTTCAACTATCGAAAACCGAGTAGTCTCACCTGTTTCAAAATCTGTTAACCTGCTTGATTCATCCGGCAGAATAATTGGCCACGGTGTATAATAAGAGTCGTTATCATCATTGCCGAATGCCTTCATGACCGCCGCTGGTGATTCGACTTCTGACCACCTGTGCATACTGATGATGGAAACTGAAGAAGTATTGATGCTGCCATTATTGATTGATTCACGCAACATGTCGGTCCAATCATGACACCCTGAGCATCCTGCTGCAATCCAAAGCATCAACACTGGTTTAGAATCTAATTCTTCTTTNAGGTCAAATAACGAGCCGCCGTCTTCAGAACGATCAAGCGTATCTGCAGTAAATGACAACTGCAAGGGTACATCAGTCTGTATTGATTCTTGAATTGGGGCAGTGCAGCCGCATNCTACAATGGTCAAACAAAGCAAAATTGTTAGAAGTTTAGGCTGCATGACCTTCACCAGTAGCTTGGTTTCGGTTTGCTGATACGGAGTCTTTGGCCTTTACTTTCGGCTTTTTTACATCTTGGAACCAGTTACTGACTCCATTCCAATCAGGGTCTAAGCCAAGGTCAGCACAAATTAGTTTACTGCTGATTCTAGCACTTTCAAAGATAGTTGGCAGTCCGCTACCAGGATGGGTACCGCCGCCGACGATGTACAAATTATTAGCCTCTTCAAATCTGTTTTGAGGCCTTCTCCACAGCATTTGACCGAGATTGTGTGTCAAATTAAACACAGCACCTCGGTAAATATCGGAGGCGCCCCAATCATCTGGAGTAACGATTGTTTCTGATACAATATGATCTGCAACATCATCATAGCCTAATTTTGCCATTTGCTTAATTACTATATCGCGATATTCGTCTTTTATGTCTTCCCAATTTATCGATTCATGTTGGTTTGGTACCGGAACTAAAACATACAGGGTTGAGCAACCTTCAGGTGCCATGTCTGGGTCGGTCACACAGGCATTTTGTACATACANGGACGGATCATCCCAAGTGATTTTGTGGTTGGTGATGTCGTTGAGGTTTTCCTCGTAGCGTTGGGACGCATAGATTTGGTGATGAGGCATATCTGGATAGGTTTTATCCATACCAAGATAAAGCATGTAAGTGGAGCAAGAGTAACCTTTCTTTTCCAGTTTCTTGTTTGACCATTTCTTNCGCTTTTCGTTTGGTACCAAAGTGGTCATAGCGTGGGCGAAATCTGCGTTCACTACTACTTTATCTGCGTAAATGGTCTCGTCTTCGAGTTTAACTCCAATAACGTTTTTCCCTTCGTAAATCAGTTCTTTAACTGGGGTTGAGGTTCTAATTTTCGCACCAAAGCCTTCAGCAATCTTTGCCAATTTTGGAGTAATTGAACCGAGTCCGCCTCTAGCATGGAAAATACCGTGTTCATACTCGAGGAAGGCTAGAATGGTGAATAAGGATGGTGCGTGAAATGGACTCATGCCGAGATATTTCGTTTGAAAGGACATGGCTAGACGAATTCTTTCGTCATCGAAGTTCTTGCGCAAGTCACTTGCTACTGATGCCCAAGGCTTCAGTACCTTGGCAACTCGCAGGGCTCTTTTTGTGAACAGGTTTGATGGACCCGTCCACGGTGTTTGTAGGCATTGTTTGGACAAGTTCAATTTTAGGCGGTTGTCTTTGACATACTTTTCGAATCCACGNGCNTTTTTATCGCCAGATAGTTCACGGATTCTTTCGGTCATCAAATCAAGGTTACTAGTGGCGTTGATGTGTCCGCCTGCGCCAAATACCAAGCGGTATGAGGGGTCAATCAGCGGCATGAGTTCTAGTTCCTTGTGAGCGTCTAATCCGACAGCTTGGAAAATTTGTTCAATAACTTCTGGGAAGTGGAAGAAGGTCGGCCCACGATCGTAGGTAAACCCGTCTTTGTGAACTAATTTGGTTCTGCCACCAACTGCGTCTTCTTTTTCGATTACTGTTACATCGACTCCCGAATAGGCTAGTAGCATTGCACTTGCTAGTCCACCGGGTCCAGCGCCGACGATTATCGTAGTAGGTTTAGCCTTGGCTTGCATGGTGCTAGTGCAATCAGACTGACATATAAAGGAGAGTTTAATTCCGTGATATATGAGTGAATAATCAATCTTCCATGCGGCGTTTTGTCATAGGTTTTTTACCAACTTTACCGCAGATTGTAGCGCACCTTCAACACTGCCGTGATAGGTATGATCTCCACATTCAAGAAAGGGGTTGTTCCGGTTGATGTTATCAAAATCGCTAGCAGATAATTCAGGTAAGGCTGCGGTAATGTGCTGAACATCAAGGATTTCCCAAGCATCTACTTCATCACCAAACCATTCGGTCAATTCATCGATGGCGGAACTAGTTATCTGGTCTTGGCTATCGATGCCCTTTTCCTCAGCTTGCTGGCCAACAATTGTGACGGTAATCAACGATTTATCCACTGGCGCATAACTGGGCTGGATGTCTGAAGGCACGGCTAAATGTGAGATTAAGTTATTTTTAGTCTTAATATTAGAATTTAACATAATGAAGTTCTGTTTTAACGGTGATTTGGGGGCTGAAAAATGTATGGTCCATACCGACCTAGTGATTTTCCCTGCTGCCTCTTCAAANGCCTTGATAACGCGAGAGTATTTTTGTGACTTACCGCCAACCGTTATTTCTCCATCGTTAATTATTTCAACATCTGCACCGAGATTTAATTTGGTATGCTTTAATTTNTTAAACAAGTAATTTGGCACAGCAGAAATGCCTTGCTTGGGCAAAACCATATCTCCTCTAGACATATTCTTAAAAACAAATTTGAACATTCGAGCGTCGGTTGTTAGACTTGATTCTAGAAATATTCCGCCAAAAAGAGGTAAAAAGAATCTATCAATAAATGACTGTGAGAAGCCCCTTGAAATTAGAAATTCATGGGTACTTTGTTGTCCTGTTTGGGAAAAAATATCTTGGTCTGATGTTCGCATAATGTGCCAACGTAATAATCCAACTCTAAGCAAATTAAATGGCGATGTAAAAAAATTAATCGCACCTTTAATTCCTGCTATCGGACGGCGGAAAGGGTCGGCAAAACACCAAATTTTTGATTTGTTTGGACGGGCTTCAATCACCAGTGCACCGGGTTGGAATGAGCGGCAATTCATCGCTTGATAATCAAAAACAGAACTCGCTAATGGATACCCTGTTTGTAGTACATGAAATCCCCGGTCAAGAATAAACCCCGACTTTTCTACACTAGCCATTCTTCCCCCAATTTTGGAGGATTTTTCGAATAGGTCTACCTCATATCCCTTTTCCTCTAACAAGTATGAACAGTAAAGTCCGGATATACCGGCACCAATTACTGCGATTCTCTCACTCATTGGACCACTCATACAGGTGCTGTATCAAGACCTAATTTAAATTTGAACTCGTCTAAGTAAGGCCCCATCGATTTAATCAATAGAGCATCCGGGTGAGTTCTGATAACTAAGCCGTCTAAATACATCAGGGCCCTAATTATNGGGAATGCCTCTTCTCCAAACTCAGCATTGGCTAATTCAACAGCCGCTCGCACAGTTTGCATCATTACTCTGGTCAAGCTTTGCTCGCCAACTGGTTTCTTTTCAAAATCTAAGTAAATCTCGCTCATTCTACTCATGTACTTCTCCATCTTTTTCCCAGTTGGTTTCTGGCTTGTCATGTCAAGTAGTGCAATAAATGCTTCATCTAGTTCTTGTTTAGACAGATGTTCAAAGAAATTGAATAGTGAACGGTTGACAAATGCGGGCGCATGGCAAATAGCACCGTTATCTATGAACACAAATTTACCTTCTTTATCGATTATGCAGTTACCTGGATGAAGGTCACCATGGAATGTCCCAATTCCAAACAGATATGCGCCATGAATTCTAAACAATTCTAACAAAGTGTCCCACTTCAAAGATTTGTTTTCAATGCCCTCTTCTAACGACATCCCTTCAATAAATTCAGAAACAAGAACATTTTCATTTGATAACTCGGGATAATATTCCGGGAATCTAAGTAGAGGTGTTGCAAAATCTTTAGAGATGTCTTGTTGGATTTTGGCTAATTCATTGGCACCTAAAATCTCGTTGCGTAAGTCAAGTTCCCTAGTAGTGTAGTCAGCGACGTGATTCAACAAAGCCATGGGATTGCCAACTTTCCTCAACCTTGGCGATAATACTAAAAAAATACGTAACCATGACCTCATTCGGTCTACCTCTTTGCGAAATTTAACAGCGTTTGCTTGCTTGACGAATTTGATTACTACTTGGTCCCCGTTGAGTAATACTGCCCGATGGACTTGTCCAACTGATGCTGCTGCCAATGGCTTTTCTTCGATAGATTTGAATTTGTCAAAGAAACCTGGAATCGCTTTGCTTTTTAGAGTCGCTTCCCAATCTTCTTGAGGAATNGATGCTGCATGTTGGTATAGTTGTTGAAGTTGTTTACACTTATCCTCACCAAGAAGATCTGGCCTAAGTGCGAAGATTTGCGCCAGTTTTACCGCCATCAATCCTTGCTTTTGGATCCAGTCCAAATCAGCAGGCTTTTTGCGCATTATTTGGCGCATGAACCTAAAGAAAGTCAGCATTCGCATAACACNCAAACCATGCTTTGGGTTTATCAAACCGTGTATGACTCAGTCTTCGCTGTCATCGACGAAAATAAGCGTGTAGCGCCACAGTTCATCCTCACCTTGAGCTGTTTCTCGCCTGATTCTTACATTNCTATCTTCTGGATATCTTGACCGTANAGCGCCTTCAATAATTCCATCGTCTAGTTCCCAAAGAGGAAGTACATCGGCTTTTTCTACTGGCGGATGAGTCAAGTTTACTTTAATGTGGAAGAATGGTACTGTGTCATACTCAAGTTCTCCTAGTCCAGCATATTCCCACCAGTCCATTAGTTCGCTTAGAAATTCGACGTGCCCATCTATTTTGCGAAGGCTAAAGGCTAACTCTTCACCAATCCGGTGACCGACTTGTCTTAGCATTGTTTTGATATCAATGCCAAGTTGGTGGAGGCTAAACACAGTTCCGTCTTGTAAAGCGGCTCTAGCTTGGTTTATTTCACTGCTAGATGCCAAGAACGAATCCGGATTGAATGGTGTGTCTTCATCAGGCAATTCACCGCTAAAATTCAAGGCATCTCTAAACTGTTCTAGGAAAGAGCCATCTCCNACCGTGAGTCTAAGTGGGTCGACTATTTTCTCTTCCGTAAACCGTTTCTTGGCGCTGTTAAAGTCAACAGCACGGTTCCAAATAGCCATCATAAATTCGTAATGTGAGGCAGCAAACACTTCTGAGGAAACTACCAGTCCGGCATCTTCTCGTCCTCTTCCCACTGGGTTTTGTTCAACAAACAAAAATTGGATAACATCACTTTGGTCTTTCAGTACGCCCAGGGAATTGACTTCGTCCGAATGACGAATTTCTATTGAGTCGTGTAACTGGTCAAAGAACTTGAGAGTTCTTTTGTCCAACTGAGCAAGAACCTTGATCATTACTCCTCGCTCTGCGGCTGAATTTACTTCTTCTATTGATGGTGACCTGCACATGTGGAGAATTCCATACTTACCAAGGAATAGGACTAATTGGCCATCTGCTTCATTGGCTAATTCTCCGATTCTCTTCTGTATATGGTCTCGGCCTTTTAGTACGGCAAATTTTGCGCTTGCATCGCCCTGCTGTGATTCGCTTTCAAGTGCCTCGTCTGTGGCTCCTGACATGATATTCTCAAATGCTTTAGTNGTGCGATCGATTCTTGATTTCTGGTCTTTGATTAGTTTTTTGAACAGCACCGGTAAAGAGGAGCATGAGAACTTCATTGGCCTATCTGCTGTAACATTAACTAGACCTATTTGGGTTAATCTCGATAGTGAGTTGTANGCATCTAATCTATTTGTGCCAAGCTTTTTTGCTAAATCACTGGCTTTCAATTCCTTTGAGGATGACAAAAGCACCAAGGATTTGGCCTCTCTATCTGTGAGGCCTGCTTCTTCGAATAATTCTACCCAGTCCATTNAATCACCATCGGAAGATAATTTACTCAAGGTATTCAAAATTTTAGCCACGTGTCTTCGAGGCCTGAACAGCCAATCATAACAGTAGTGTATCTCTCGGTCAGGTGCAACCAAGAATGAAGATTTACCGGGGAATTTACCTAAAAACAGCGGAACACCGTAAGCTTCTGATACTTCTCTTTCCGGGTCACTAAGCAAAGGAAACGGCAGGTCTAGTTCTTCCTTAAATCGGCGATGATCTTCGACTGAATCTTCGCTTATACCGATGATTTCAACGGGAGGTGTTAACGATTGAAACAATTCATATTGCTCTTTGAAATTTAGGCAGCCACGCTTGCATGTTGGTGAACCATCTTTAGCATAGAAGAACAAGACTTTCCACTTGTCGTCATAGTCAGCAAGAGATATACTCTCACCGGTACTTGATTGTAATGTGAAATTTGGGGCCGTTTGGCCAATTAGCTGTTTTGACATCCTAATACCTCGATTTTCAGGTAGCGAGCCTATTCNTTAAAAACGAATGGGAGAATGTGGCCCATTCGTTTTGCCTTGGTAGACAGATAGCCTTCGTTAAATGTACCAAGNCCTTCGATGTGAGATATTCTGGTTTCGATGGTGATGCCATTGTCGACCATACCTTTTATTTTCAGTGGATTATTAGTCATCAGTCTAACCTTATTCACACCAACCCTTTTGAGCATCTCGGCGCAAAAGGAGTAGTCTCTAGCATCTGCAGGATGATTAAGCATAGTATTAGCATCGAGTGTATCGTAGCCTAAGTCTTGTAACGAGTACGCTTTGATTTTTTCATTCAACCCGATTCCTCGGCCTTCCTGACGCATGTATACAATAGCGCCGCAGCCCTCTTCTTGCACCTTTTGCATCGATGCTTTNAGTTGTGGGCCACAGTCACACTTCAGCGAGGTGAAGGCATCCCCTGTCAGACATTCTGAGTGAATCCTGATCAGGGGTGTTGTTGTTCGGTCGTCTAACCCTACTGATAGTAAGGTATGTTCTGATCCATTCTCATCGACCATCACACGGATCCTAAAGTTTCCGTATTCGGTCGGTAAAAATGCGTCAGCTTCAATTTGCATTGGGTCAATGGTTCCGCTTTCCATGAGNNCCTGTNAACCGCTTTTGGTTATAATGTAGTGTTTATTTTCCCGTGTGACAGTAAACACCGCTTTATATCGTTAGAGTATGGTTTGTTCTCCATGGCTAGTGTGAGATGTGATTTGGGCGTCGCTGCAGTCATAGTCAAAGACAACACAGTACTTCTTGTCAAAGAGGCTGCTGGAAGGTATTCTGGCCATTGGGGCTTACCCAAAGGCTACGTAGACGACGGAGAACTCCCCCGAGATGCTGCACTACGGGAGTTGCGGGAAGAATGTGCCGTCGAAGGATCGGTCACAGGCATCTACGCTATTCGTGAAAACTTAACCGACATTGGTCCAGCAGTATTCATCGCCTACAGCGTAGAATTAGCACAGGGTCAAACACCTGTCGCATCCAGCGAGATAGCAGAAACCAAATTCATCAATGCCGAAGACTTCGACGACCTAAATTGGGTCAGCACTGCGATGAAGTCTATTGCAAAAAATGCGCTAGCCCAAACTCCGTTTTCAACGCTTGATTACTCAGACCAGCGCGGATACCCATACTTGCTACATCAAAACGGAGGCGTGAAACAATGAGCGATTTCCAATCAGACAGAATTAGGTCAGCCAATGACAAACCAATAAATGAAAATGGTGAATACATTATTTACTGGATGATTGCCAGTCGGCGGTTCAACTACAACTCGTCGCTAGAATTCGCCGCTAAGTTGGCAATAGAACACGAAGTTCCTCTGTTGGTAATTGAGGAAATATCAACTAGCCACAGATTTGCTAACGATCGAATTGCAACTTTCATGATTCAAGGGATGGTTGAGAATGTATCGGTGTTCAAAGACAATAACATCCGCTACATTCCGTGGGTTGAAACACCGTTGAGCGGCCCAATTGGTCTGTTAAAGGAAATTTCCAAAAGAGCCAAGATAGTAGTTAGCGACGACTTCCCCACCTATTATCCAAGCAGGGCTATTAACGCCGCAAGCAAATCAATTCCGGTAAAGATGTATGCTGGTGACTCAAACGGAGTTATTCCAATGTCATGGACTGAAAGCGCCCACACAACTGCCCATGGTTTTAGACGGTGGATACACGCAAATTTCAGTCGCTGCCCAGAAACCTGGCCTAAACAAAATCCAATCCCAAAGGGAGCCGATCTAATGATGGGTGACAAGTTGTTTAAATCGGTGATGAAGGACTGTTCTGTTAAACTCCCACCATTTGAATGGTTATGGAGATGTTCTGAAGGTGGCTCGGTAGGTAAAAAAGCACTATCTGCGATAGATATTGACCACTCTGTAGGGCCAGTAAGAATGGCACAAGGCGGCAGGAATACTGCAATGAGAAAATTAGCGCATTTCTTGACCGACCGACTAGAGAGATATCACTCAGACAGGAACAATGTGGAAAACCCGGCTGTTAGCGGGTTATCGCCTTGGTTGCATTTTGGCCATGTCTCCTCTATTGAAATCGTGGAACGCATACTCAACCAAAATGATTGGTCGCCAGATAACATCGACCCATCAAGAAAGGGCTCAAGAGAAGGCTGGTGGGGATTATCTGCCGGTGTAGAAAGTTTCCTTGACCAAATAATAACATGGCGAGAACTTGGCTTCAACAATGCCTATCACAACAGAAATCACAATAAATTCGAATCAATACCAGAATGGGCAAAAAAGACACTTGCTGAGCACTCCGATGATGAACGTGTACTATATACATATGACCAAATTGAAAACGCAGAAACCCACGATGAAATATGGAATGCTGCTCAAATTCAATTAACTCAAACTGGTATCATCCACAACTATCTGAGAATGTTATGGGGTAAGCGAATTCTTGAATGGGCATCAACTCCAGAGCAAGCTGCCAATTGGATGATTGAACTCAACGATAAATATGCGCTGGACGGCAGAGATCCCAATTCTTACACAGGAATATTTTGGGTTCTTGGCAGACATGATAGAGCATGGGGCCCCGAAAGAGCCATATTTGGTAAGATAAGATACATGTCATCCGAGAGAACTCGTAAAAAAATGAATCTGAAACCATACCTCCAACAATACAGGAGCAGATGAAATGAGTATCGTCTTCGAACATAAAACAGAAGTTGAAAATACCATTGAAGAAGCATTCGCATGGCACGAGAGAAAAGGGGCGTTTAGACGTCTTATGCCACCATGGGAACTCGCTGAAGAAGTGCGAGCAGACGACAATCTAGAGGAAGGCTCGCAACGAATCTTCAGATTCCCAATGGGTCCGATAAAGATGAGTTGGGTTGCTCAGCACACAGGATACAATCCGCCACATTCTTTTGAAGATAAAATGCTCAAAGGACCTTTCAAGTCTTGGCACCATACCCATAAATTTGAGACTGTTGGGGAAAATAATGCTTTGATTCATGACAAAGTACACTACAAATTACCAATGGGTTTCCTTGGTAATCTCGTCGCTGGTAGAATGATAAAAAAACGTCTTCATAGAATGTTTACTGCCAGAGAAATTAGACTAGAAAGAGATTTGAAACGCCATGCAGACTTTGCTGATAAGCCTCGCAAAAAAATCCTGGTTGCCGGATCATCTGGTTTAATTGGTCGCCAATTAGTTGCCTTTTTGGATACTGGGGGTCATGATGTATGGCGACTAGTAAGAAGAAAAGCCAAGAAAGATGAAAAGGAACTAGTTTGGAAACCAGAAGTCGGGATAATTAATCATGATGTTTTGGAAGGCTTCGATGCAATAATCCACTTGGGTGGTGCAGGAATTGGCGACAAACGATGGTCAAAGAAGCGAATGAAATTAATTGAAGAAAGCAGAACAAAGAGTACTGCATTGTTAGCAAATGCGATCACCCAACTAACCAAAAAACCTGAAGCATTCATAGTTGCCAGCGCAGTTGGTTGGTACGGTGAGCGTGGCGATGAAGAATTAGATGAAACCTCCAGCCCAGGTGAAGGTTTCTTACCTAACACTTGTGCTAGATGGGAAAAATCTTGCCAAGCCGCTAGAGATGTTGGAGTACGGACAATCAATTTGCGAACTGGCATTGTCTTGGATGCTACTGGAGGCGCATTAGGAAAAATGTTGTTACCGGCAAAACTCGGTGCAGGAGGGCCAATTGGCCGGGGCAAACAATGGTACAGTTGGGTCTCAATGGACGACCAAATATACTCAATCCACCATCTGTTAATGAAAGGTGATTGCGAAGGTGCCTTCAACATTGGTTCACCAAACCCTGTGCAACAAAAGACATTTGCCAAGACACTGGGCAAGGTGTTACGACGCCCGGCATTTATGCCAACTCCTCCGCTAGGAATATGGTTCCTATTTGGCAAAATGGGTGTTGCTTTGACTACTGAGAGCACTAAGGTCGTGCCAAAGAAATTAATCTCATCTGGTTACAAGTTTGAGCATGAGAACCTAGAGGACGCCCTCAGAGACAGCCTGGGTTTGTGGAAGTAATTTTTTCAATTACTGGAATTTCAGTCTCGGCTTTCTAATAATACCTAGTGCAAATTGAATCTTACGATAGAAACTCATTGTTAGTCTTCGAGTAAACACATCACCATTTCTTTTCATTGCCTCTTCAAGAATAGCGTCATACGCAGCACACATTACCGATGGTGAGTATTTGGCATCTTTGTCAAGTAATGATAACAACCCAATGGCATTTTTTCGATGTGCCATAACGTGGTCGAGATAATGGCGCATAAATTCTTGCCAAGCTTTTGAAGTTGGCAGATGTTGTGAAGTTAGGTCTTCATTAGATAAACCAAACTTCGCAAGTTCTTCACTTGGCAGATAAATACGACTTCTGTTGAGGTCTTCTTGAATGTCTCGCAGTACGTTTACCATTTGTAGATAGATACCCATCTCAACCGCATGTCGCCTAGCATTTGGATCGTTGTAGCCGTATATTTCTACCAAGCACAGCCCAACTGTTGATGCTGCACGGTAACAGTATTGGCGTAAATCTTCGAACCTTTCGTATTTGGCTGCATACAAATCATCTTCCATGCCGGAAATCAATTCCCTCAAGTGGTCTAACTCTATTGGAAATTTTTTGACAACATCAGCAAGTGCTATGAAAATGGGTTCGTCAACCGGTTCGTTATTTTCAATTGAATTTAAGTTAGTCCTAAACCATAGTAAAGCGGTTAGTTTTGATATGTGATCTGCATCCTCATTTAGCGGTTCTGACTGCTTGTCGGTTGATAATTGAATACTACGGTCTTTGGCTTGAACAAACAGATAGGATAAATCTCGGTCTGGCAGCCAATCTCCATCGACTATATCGTCGACTCGACGGCAGAACGCATAAAGTGCATTGACTGCCTGACGCTTGTGAGTTGGTAAATGCCTAAATGAACGGAAGAATGAACTTGATGCATTTCTAGCAATTGTTTCACAAGTAGAATAAGCATGCTGTAACTTATCCGCTATGGTATCTTTTTCTTGTCCAAGTTGAAATATAGAAACCATCTTATCACCAGCGAAACCAAACTACCTACAAACCTGTTCATTGTTGTTGCTATTTCAACACTAGTATTCTACCCAACTAAAATGTGTGACAAATCACGCGAGTTGTGCCCAATCTACTTCGGCTTCCACAGCCTCAATTTCATCGACATCCATTTGGGCAAGTTGTAATTTTCCAGACAATTCATCATTTACTGCATGCCAGTAGGAATATGCTTCTATAACCCAAATACCAGACTCTCTAGTACCGTTTCCAGAGCCTTTGACTCCACCAAATGGCAAGTGTGCCTCTGCCCCGGTGGTGGAATTATTAATTCCTGTCATTCCAGCCTTGATGCCAGTTTTATAGCGATATGCTTCAAGGCGATCATTCGTGTAAATTGCTGAGGACAGACCGTACGGGCTAGCATTAGCAAGGTGCAGGGCATGGTCAAAATCCTTGGCCTTGACTATTGTTACAGCAGGGCCAAATATCTCCTCATGGAAACATTTCATGTCTTCAGTTACATCAGCGAAAACGTGTGGCCACATGAACACACCATCGCCTGCATTGCCCATGAAATTTTCTGGCTGATTGTCAGTAGTTATCTCTCCTCGACCCCAAAGTTGGGTTGCTCCAGAAGACTTGGCCATATCAAGGCCAATCATGAAATCCTTAGCGTACTTTTCAGACAGCATTGGACCGTATAGAACATCTTTGTGAACCGATGAATCGCCAATACGGGTAGACTTGACTTTTGCCATAAATTTCTCCATAAACTCTTCATAAATTCCTTCGTGGACTATGAGATTGCCAAGGCTTGTGCATCGTTGTCCAGCAGTTCCAAAAGCACCCCAATAAGCACCTGCAACCGCATTATCTAGATCTGCCGATGGCATAACAACCAATGGGTTCTTGCCACCTAATTCTAGAGAGCAAGAAACTAAATTGCGACCGCAGACTTCACCGATCATTTTTCCAACCTCAGTTGAACCTGTGAAAGAGATTTTATTGACTAGTCCTTCATCGACTGCATCTACTAAATATTGGCCAGCGCCGCTACCTTTCCCGTGAACAAGGTTAATTACGCCGTTTGGCAAACCTGCTTGATGCATAATTCGAGCCAGAGCAAAGGAAAGCAGAGGAGCGTCTTGTGGGCTTTTCCACACACAGGTATTACCACACATGATGGCGGGAATCATCTTCCAAAATGGGACTGCGGAAGGAAAGTTACAGGCATTGATTATGCCACAAACTCCAAGCGGACGACGATAGGTGAACAGTTCTTTATCTGGCAGTTCTGAGTTTACTGTTTGGCCATACAATCTTCGGCCTTCGGATTGGAAAAACAAGCATGTGTCAATCGCTTCTTGTATTTCGCCACCAGATTCCTTCAGCGTTTTACCAATCTCCCTTGTCTCAAGTGCTACAAGGTCGTCTTTGTATTCCATTAACAAACGTCCCATATTACCAATTATTTGGCCTCGAGTAGGTGCTGGTGTAGCTGCCCAACCGGTAAATGCTGCACGGGCTGCAGCAAGAGCCGAGTGGACGTCCTCACGTGTTGAAAGTGGAAATTCGCCTAGGCAATCTTCTAGCAATGCTGGATTTTTTGACTCAAAGGTAACTTCATCGCTGGATGAAGTCAATTGACCATTGATGATGTTGTATCCTCTAACCGATGGTTTTCCATTCGGGTTTTCTCGGGCGATAAATTCCAATCCTGTTTCTAAAAC
This sequence comes from Methanobacteriota archaeon, assembly GCA_002726395.1. GTDB lineage: Archaea > Thermoplasmatota > Poseidoniia > Poseidoniales > Poseidoniaceae > MGIIa-L1. The sequence continues at coordinate 25,368 of PBTA01000045.1, forward strand.
ATGAACCATGGTCAGCCGACCTAAGCCCGACTATTGAAGATAATGGTCATTATTGATAATTATTAATTTGATATGTTTAAAAAGACCGAGTTAATACCAACAACTACCTCGAGTACAGGCCATGAGTATAGAAACTATAACCACAGCCGGTGATTTGGAGCGATTATTATGTCAGGTCAAAATGAAACTATCTCACTAACGGTAGAAAAGTCCATACCATCAGATGTTGGACACGGTAGAGCAAGGATTTCAGGAGATTCGGGACTTGACTTGAAACCCGGTGACATCGTACTCATCAAAGGTGATAAACGCTCTACAGCAGCCATATATTGGCGCAGTAGACCCGAGGATAACAAAATGGCAATCATCAGAATTGATGGCATAATAAGGAAAAATGCCGGTGTTAGCCTTCGAGACAAAGTTACCGTCTCGAAAGTAGAAGCAGAGGAGTGTAAAAAACTGATTATATCTCCAGTAATGGCTAACAAACAAAAAGTGAAATTCGGACCCGGTATCGAAGGATTTGCTCGCCGTGGTTTACAAAACCGCCCAGTAGTACAAGGCGATAGGATTTTCATTCCAGGAATGACTCTCTTCGCAGAAGCGCTACCGTTTGCTGTGGTGCAAACTACTCCAAAAGGGGTAGTCAAAGTAACTAATGATACTGACATTGTGATTAAAGACGAAGCCATTGATGATGACGACATCGGACAATCAGAAGGGATCACTTACGAGGATGTTGGTGGCATTGGTCAACAATTGTTGAAAGTTAGAGAAATGATTGAACTACCGCTCAAGCACCCTGAATTATTCCGCAGATTAGGAATTGACCCCCCAAAGGGCGTTCTACTTCACGGTCCACCTGGCACTGGTAAAACAATGATTGCCAAGGCTGTTGCTACCGAAACCAATGCTCACTTCAAGAGCATCAACGGTCCGGAAATCATCAGCAAGTACTACGGTGAATCAGAAAAACAACTCAGAGAGATTTTTGATGATGCTGCAGATAACGCACCGGCAATTATTTTCATTGATGAAATAGATTCAATTTGTCCAAAGCGTGAAGATGTTAGCGGTGAAGTTGAGCGAAGGGTAGTAGCTCAAATGTTGACCTTGATGGATGGTATGCAAGGGCGGGACAATGTTGTAGTAATTGGAGCAACTAATCGACGTGATGCATTAGACCCGGCATTAAGAAGGCCTGGCAGATTTGACAGAGAGATTGAGATTGGAGTCCCTGATAGAGATGGTCGTAGTGAAATTATGGATGTTCACACCAGACAAATGCCAATTTCTGAAGATTTTGATATTACTTGGATTTTAGATAACACCTACGGGTTTGTAGGGGCTGACCTAGCCGCACTAGTTAGAGAAGCAGCAATGAAGGCACTTAGAAGATACTTACCAGAAATCGACTTAGAGGAAGAGACTATTCCTCCTGAAGTACTAGAAAAAATGGAAGTATGTATGGACGATTTCCAGCATGCCATCAAG